>NZ_JAKKRH010000029.1:0-65675 GCF_025654465.1 Shewanella sp. SM101 | reverse complement strand
AGGCCAGTCAGCCCATGGGTTAAATAGGCGGTGACCCAGCGATTGACACTGGTTCTACTGACCTTAAGCATGCTTGCGATGGCGGTACGAGAATGACCTTCAGTGAAATGGAGTAAGGCAAGATAGCGCATACGTTTGCGTGCACTTTTCTCCGATTTTACTAAGGCTGCGATGTGGGGATGATTCATATTTTGTATGATTAAAAACTGATGACCAATTAGATCACATAATTAATATAATTGGTATAAGAATGCTGAACAGTGGAAACAAATACAGCGCAAAACACCAAAACACTGCCATTTCGGCCACGGGCCACTCAAAGAGCACATTGAGGGTATTGGCACCAAATAAGCTGTCGATGATATCTTTTACATTGGGCTGCAATAACATGGCCGATGCACTTTGAATGGGGTAAAGCAGAAGTACACCCCAAACTAAACCAAAGGCGACCAAGGCGATGATCCCGCGGGTATTAAATAAAAATTTGCGCAGTTCAAACATGGCGATAATAAACATGTTGTTGAAACTGCTGGGTGGATTATTGGTCATGTGCTGTCTCTATTCTTTTTTGCGCTAGGTTCAGGGGCTATGGTGCTTGGCGCGGTTAAGTTTCTCACCCTTGGGTAGACAGTGGATTGGTCTATAAGTGCCATGTTGCTCACATAGCACTTATTATCCATCGGTATTTATCAGTCATTATCTATCGCTAATTAGCTCAATGAGGCGATTAATTCATCGAGCTTTTGCGTCAGTTCGGCGACTTGTTGTTCAAGCTCTGTCACTCTGTTCACTAATTCAAGCGGCTCTGCGTCTACAGACACAGCGACATGGGCTAAGGTATGACTTGTGCTATGGGATTGACTAGCACTTTCGTGCGATGACGCTGCAGAGAATAATTCCACATAACGGGATTCACGGCGACCAGCTTCTCTGGGTAATTGTTTTAAGAAGGGCTTTTCACGGCTCATTAATTGGCGGATGCAATCTTCCACGTCGATCACGTCTTTAAATTCGTGTAGGCGGTTGCTGCGGGTCCGAAGTTCTCCCGGTGTTTGTGGGCCACGTAATAGCAACAAACAGACGATGGCGAGTGCGGCGGGGGACAGTTGAAGTTCGCTGAATTCGGTATTGCAGAATCTGTGCTTGTATTTAACGACGCGGCTGCCGAATCCCGACTGTTCGCTGATCAAACGTTTCCGATTTAGGGAATCAACGGCGATTTGCACTTGGGTTTCACTGAGTTCGAGTACGGGCTCGCGGCTGGTTTTTTGATTGCAGGCTAAGGTCAAAGAGTTTAGCGAGAGTGGATATTGCTCAGGGGTGGTGATTTCTTTCTCAAGCAGGCATCCGATGACTCTGGCTTCGTGTAACGTGAGTTCCATATAAGCTCCAAAGAAAAAAGCATGGCTTTGTTTATAACAGAGCCATGCTTAATATCCTAGGAGTTGTCAGTCAAACTCTGTCTTAGTGGCGGTAAACTGTACAATTTTAACGCTAAGTCCTGAATAGAGTTGATTATTCTGCTGTTTCAGTTAAACGCAGACCATCATTATCTATGCTCAGTTGGCCATTCTTAAACAAGCCACCTATGGCTTTTTTGAAGGCCTTTTTACTCATACCAAGCTGATCGTAAATGATTTCAGCATCGGTTTTATCAGTCAGGGCTAAGAAGCCGCCAGCCTGTTTGAGTTTGATCAAAATGATGTGGGCGTGCTTATCTAATTCTTGTTTGCTGCCTTGTTGCAGCACAAGATCAATTTTGCCGTCGCGGCGCACTTGTTTGATGAAACCTTTGAGTCTTTGGCCGAAACGCAGTTTTTGGAACACTTCGTTTTCGTAAATCACGCCCCAATGGGCATGATTAATAATGGCTTTGTAGCCTAAATCTGTGGTGCCGCCGATGTATAAATCGACCTGCTCACCGACTGTGTACTCAGGCTCTGTCTTATCGAGGAACTTATCGATTTTTGATGAGGCCATGATGCGTTCATCGGCGCGGTTGGCGTGTACATAAACCAGATATGAACGGCCTTCTTCGATAGGCTTATGTTGCTCACCGAAGGGCAGTAATAAATCTTTATCTAAGCCCCAGTCTAAAAAGGCGCCATAAGGGCCGGTTGCGACGGCTTTTAAGTAGGCGAATTCACCTACCTGTGCCAATGGACGGCGCGTGGTAGCAATCACGATATCTTCAGAATCTAGATACAGAAACACGTCAAGCAGATCACCGACTTGGCAGTCTTTTGGGGTGACTTTGTTTGGCAGCAGTACTTGCCCTAATTCGTGGGCGTTTAAATACACGCCAAAGCTGACTTGTTTTACAACCTCAAGTTTGCAGGTTTTACCTATCTGTACCATGGATCTCTCTGTGCATAATGGAATGTGATTCGGTTGCGATTATACACTTCGGTGCTGAAACTGCAGCATTATTGTCTTTGAGCTTTATCTTAGCGTGTGTGAGCCGTCACTCAGCGCAGGTTTGACCACGCATTGTGTCTCGGAGGAACCATTGATTTGTGGCGGGTTTGGCGCCGTGATATGGGTTGTTTGGCTTCGCTTAATGTTGGCAAATGTGCATCACTTGAGTGACACACAAAAATCAGGGATATTTGCAGGGGTAAATGTCAATAAAAGTGACAAAGGTGATATAAAAAATATTGAACAGACTCGTACGACGTTTATAGGTTAACTAACTAATATTGCTCTATTTAAAACCAATGGGTGGCGGGTGATTGTTAAGCAGGTGTTTATTATATTTTAATGTAAAAGATTAAATGAGATTCTTGCTTGCATTCTGTGACATTGCGCGGTTTAATTGCGCCGTTCAACGATTCCGCTCGTTGCAGACATTACAAATATTACGTGAGTAATAAAGGTTTTATGGTTCACCAGTCATTAACCGTGTAATTAACAGTAGATGTGGTTACATGGGGTTAAGAGGGTTTTTATTAGCTAATGCACAAGCATCCATTTTTTGCACTTTGCCTAAAAGTGTCACAATGCCAACGCTCGATTGTCGTACCATACGATGATACTGGCCTTAAGCATCTCACGTTGATCCGCATCAATTCTGGCCGTGAAGAAGCCAATAGTCCCCTGTTAAAATAATCTTGCCTAGCGATAAGCTGGTTTGGCGTTTTCGCTAGTTCAGTGTTATCGGTTTTCGTTTTCTACTTGTGTTATCGGTTTCTGAAGGTCTTAACCTCTTTCGAACGTCTTTAAGCTACTTATTAGCTTGATGTTTTAAGGATGCGACTCAGGATCTTATTTGGCTTTTTGGCGGTATTTGCGCCCTTTAGCCTGAGGATAAATGCAAGCGAGGCAAGTAAAGATAGCTTTACTGAAGTAAGGGAATAAGCTTTCCCTTCAATATGATACGATGTATTGCGCTAAGATGCGTTGTCTCTTGCGCTATTAATGAAAATCGCAGCAATGTCACTTACACTAGCGTGACGTTGCGGCATTAAGGAGAAGGTAAAATCTACCTTCGTGTATGTCAGGTAAGGTGTCCCTTTGCCTGGGTTTGTCGAACGGGCGGTTGTGCTATTAAGCCATAACCGTTTAACCCATTTTTTAATAGACGGGCTAAATAATAATGAATGATTGGTCTATTGATGATGCTCGTGCTGGGTACAATGTTACTCACTGGAGCCAAGGTTTTTATGGGATTAGCGATCAAGGTGAGGTGACTGTGTCACCGGACCCCAAAAATCCTGATTACAAGATTGGCTTAAATGAGCTAGCCAAAGACATGGTTAAAGCGGGCGTCGCTTTACCTGTACTAGTTCGTTTTCCGCAGATCCTGCACCACAGAGTGAACAGTTTGTGCCAAGCATTCGACCAAGCGATACAGAAGTACGAGTATCAGGCGGACTATTTGCTGGTTTACCCGATTAAAGTAAACCAACAGCAAACTGTGGTGGAAGAGATCCTGGCGAGTCAGGCATCAAAAGAAGTACCACAACTGGGTTTAGAAGCGGGCAGTAAGCCTGAGCTGATGGCTGTGTTAGCCATGGCGCAAAAAGCCAGTTCAGTCATTGTATGTAATGGTTATAAAGATAATGAATATATCCGTTTAGCACTGATTGGTGAAAAGTTAGGCCATAAGGTTTACATCGTTTTAGAAAAACTGTCTGAACTGAAAATGGTGTTAGCTGAATCTAAACGTCTGGGTGTGACACCGCGTTTAGGTCTACGTGCACGTTTAGCGTTCCAAGGCAAAGGCAAGTGGCAGGCGAGCGGCGGTGAAAAATCTAAGTTCGGTTTATCTGCTGCGCAAATTTTGTTGGTTGTAGAGCAACTTAAGCAACACGATATGCTGGATTCGCTGCAATTGCTGCATTTCCACTTAGGTTCGCAAATCGCTAATATCCGTGATATTCGCCAAGGTGTGAGTGAAGCGGGTCGTTTCTACTGTGAATTACGTGAATTAGGCGCAAGCGTTAACTGCTTCGACGTCGGTGGTGGTTTAGCGGTGGATTACGATGGCACTCGTAGCCAAAGTAATAACTCGATGAACTATGGCCTGACCGAATACGCCAACAACATAGTTAACGTATTGACTGACATCTGTAATGAATACGAGCAACCTATGCCACGTATTATTTCAGAATCGGGTCGTTACTTAACGGCGCACCATGCTGTGCTTATCACCGATGTTATCGGTACTGAAGCTTATCAGCCTGAAGATATTCAACCGCCAGCGGAAGATTCACCACAGTTATTGCATAACATGTGGCATTCATGGTCTGAGATCAGCGGTCGCGCCGATCAACGTGCTTTGATTGAGATTTACCACGATAGCCAAAGTGACTTACAAGAAGCGCATTCGCTATTCGCTTTAGGTCAATTGACCTTAGCGGAGCGTGCGTGGGCTGAGCAAGCTAACTTGCGCGTGTGTCATGAAGTGCAAGGGCTATTGAGTGCGAAAAACCGTTATCACAGACCTATCATTGATGAACTCAATGAAAAGTTAGCCGATAAGTTCTTTGTTAACTTCTCATTATTCCAGTCATTACCGGATGCTTGGGGTATTGACCAAGTGTTCCCAGTATTGCCGTTATCGGGCCTAGATAAAGCCCCTGAACGCCGTGCTGTCATGCTCGATATCACCTGTGACTCTGACGGTATTGTCGATCAATACGTTGATGGTCAAGGGATTGAAACCACGCTGCCAGTGCCAGCATGGAGTGCGGATAGCCCGTACCTGATTGGTTTCTTCCTTGTGGGTGCATACCAAGAAATCTTGGGTGATATGCATAACCTGTTTGGTGATACAAACTCAGCAGTGGTTCGCATCGAAGATAATGGTGTGACTAACATCGAATCGGTATTGGCGGGTGACACGGTTGCTGACGTATTGCGTTATGTTAACTTAGATGCGGTGGCCTTTATGCGCACTTATGAAGAGTTAGTGAATCTGCATATCGTCGAAGGTGAACGCGCACAAATTTTAGAAGAATTGCAACTAGGGCTGAAAGGCTATACCTATTTAGAAGATTTTTCTTAATTTATAGCGTGTTAAAATAAATCAGCCTTGGGTAACCTCGGCTGATTTTTGTTTTTATAAGGGCAGATGTTTTACTTTTATTGCCGTTTTAGTCGTGTAAAATCGCGTTGTTCTAGGATCAAGTAAAGGATGAGTGACGATCATGAGGTCAAAGGGTTGATGTTTTTCGAAGGTTCAGAAAAAAAACTCGAGATTATCGTGACGGCGTCTGCGCCGAATTTACGAGAACTCGATGTGAGTTTTTGGTCTGCCTTAGTCAACTGTGCCCACGCCGAGATTTTGTCGCAGTTAAGTAATGCGGACTGTGATGCTTATCTGTTGAGTGAATCCAGCTTGTTTGTATGGCACGACAGATTTGTCATGCTCACCTGTGGTAACAGTACCCTAGTGGACGCCGCTTGTTACTTTATCGGCGCGCTTGGCGTGCCTGCCATG
Organism: Shewanella sp. SM101; assembly: GCF_025654465.1. NCBI lineage: Bacteria > Pseudomonadati > Pseudomonadota > Gammaproteobacteria > Alteromonadales > Shewanellaceae > Shewanella > Shewanella sp. SM101. The sequence continues at coordinate 59,731 of NZ_JAKKRH010000029.1, read as the reverse complement.
GCATTGGTGAGTTATCAGCGTAAAAACGAATACCAAGCTCATCTGCAAACCACGAGTTTTTCCGAGGATATTGGCAAACTGCGCCAACGTATCGCCGGTAAAGCCTTTCGAGTAGGCCATCTCGACAGCCATCATCACTATTTTTTCTGCTCTGACAGTGATTATCGAGCACCAAAGGATGATCAAACCAGTGAGCTGTTGATGTACCACATTCGTGGCGAATTTGCCGACTATCTTAATGGCGGCTCGCAGAGTAAAGATGAGATTTGCGCCGCACTCGAGCTTAACGATTTACTCCCTGAATTTGAGATTGACGCCTATTTATTTGATCCGTCAGGCTTTTCGATGAACGGTATTTGGGGCAAATATTATGTTACTTTGCATATTACGCCTCAAAGCGAGAATGCGTGCGCTAGCTCCTATGTGAGCTTTGAAACGAATCTGGATTTAGCACAGTATCCGCAAGATCTATTGGGGCGTCTATTAACCTTGTTTGCTCCTGTCAGTTGGGACACAATCCGCTTTAATACCGACGACTCAACGCAGGGATTTCCTGCCCATTTATGCTTAGGGCGGTGTTCATTAACGACCGAGCAAGGTTATGACATTGGTTTTAGCCACTATCAGCAGCTTCAGGCTGAAGTGCTGATCCCTGAACTCATGTGAATTTTTGGCGTTTGCTTAAGGAAACCCTATGACAGATCTCAGTGATATCCGCCGCGAGTATGCCAAAGGCGGCTTAAGACGTGCCGACTTACCGCAAAACCCGATGGACTTGTTTGAATTGTGGATGACGCAGGCGAGGGATGCAGAGCTTAGCGATCCCACCGCCATGTGTGTGGCGACTGTGGATGAGCACGGCCAACCTTTTCAACGAATAGTATTACTTAAGCGTTTTGATGACACAGGTTTCGTATTTTTTACTAATCTTGGCAGCCGCAAAGCACAGCAAATTGCTGCTAATAATAAAGTCAGTTTGCATTTCCCTTGGCATCCTCAAGAGCGTCAAGTATCTGTGCTTGGTGAAGCGCAGGCACTGTCCACCGCTGAAGTGCTTAAATACTTTATGACCCGTCCTAAGGACAGCCAAATTGCGGCTTGGGTATCGCAGCAGTCGAGTAAACTCAGCGCTAGACAAGTACTTGAAGGCAAATTCTTCGAAATGAAAGCTAAGTTCGCCAAGGGCGATGTGCCTTTACCCAGTTTTTGGGGCGGTTACTTAGTGAGACCTTCGAGTATTGAATTTTGGCAGGGTGGAGAACACAGGCTACATGATCGTTTTATTTATTCTCGCCATGATGCAGAGTGGGAAATCGATCGTTTAGCGCCTTAGTACGGCGCATAGTTCGATAGTTCGGTATAAAACTGAGCTTGTGAATCTAACAACAGAGTTAAAAGACATTGAGTGATTATAAAATTTGGGTTGATGCGGATGCATGCCCTAATCCTATCAAAGAAATCCTGTTTCGGGCGGCGGAGCGCAAAGCCCTGCCGCTGGTGCTGGTGGCTAATCAGATGATCCGCGTACCGCCATCTCCCTATATCAGCCAAATTCGAGTCGGTGCGGGATTTGATGTGGCAGATCAATATATTGTCGATCATGTGGAACCGACGCATTTAGTGATCACTGCGGATATCCCCTTAGCGGCTTTAATCATTGAAAAGGGCGCCTTGGCGCTCAATCCCCGTGGCGAGCTTTATACCGTCGATAACATAAAACAAAAGCTGACGATGCGCGATTTTATGGAAGATTTGCGCGGTTCTGGCGTGCACACTGGCGGGCCTGATTCGTTTTCTCAAGCAGATAAACAGGCTTTTGCCAATAGCTTAGATAAATGGTTAGTGCGCGTATGAATCATAGTTTACTGGTCGCTAATGGATAAACAGAGTATCTTTAGCTTAAGTTAGGTGATGTTGATCACGTTTAACTGGGCAGGATTTTAGCCTGTTGCGGATGTCGAATTTCTTTACGACATGGCTTTTAAACTCACTCTTTAAGGATGGATACGATGAAAAAATGGATGGGAATTGTCGCCTTATCTGCTATGGCCAGTTTTAGCTGTGCCGCGCAATGGCAAGTGATGGAACAAGATTCGCGAGTCAGTTTTATTTCGGTAAAGAAAGGTGATATAGGTGAAGTCCATCACTTTAAACAACTCAAAGGTACGCTAAAAGATAACGGTCAATTTGAATTAACAATTCCACTAATCGGTGTGGCAACGGGTATTGATGTCCGCGATGAGCGGATGCAAAATTTGTTATTTGAAGTGTCTTTGTATCCAGAGCTGAAACTGTCATCACAAGTAGACCCTAAGATACTAAAAAATATTGGCGTCGGTGAGAGTAAAGTTTTTGATATTGATGGAAAAATTGCGTTACACGGCAAATCGCAAACTAAGGCTTTTTCGGTGATTATCACTAAAGTTTCTGATAACAAACTTTTAGTGAACAGTTTTCAACCGATAATTGTTAATGCCAATGAGTTTGATCTTGTGGCTGGGATTGATAAATTACGTGAAATTGCGGGTTTATCGAGCATTAGTCAAGCTGTTCCTGTGTCATTTGTACTAACCTTAACTCAGTAACTTCAATAAGATTGGTATAGATCAATACGTCTGTTATCGAAGATAGGCTAGAGTTAAATAAGTGGCGTATGCGAGATCTTGATAAGAAGCCGAGCTTTTGGCTTCTTTGATATTTTCTGATGTGCTATTAATAGCATCACAATAGATATTAAGTTAATGAGTTTAAAGGGTAAAAAATGGTCACAGATAAAGATGGTTACATGCATTTGGTCCAGTATTTAACTGAACATCTTGGCTTATTTGAAACACCAGGTTCAGAGGTAGTTTCAGACGATACTGTGATGGAATTATTTGAAGAGCAATTGTCGGCACAGATCATTATGGTGTGTGGCCAAAATCCATCGTTGTCTTTTACGCAACGTAATGTGATTATCCGTGAAGTGGATGCAATTGTGTATGATTTAGAAGAGATTTTAGCTTCAGTTGCCAACCATAAAGCGACTCCCGCACAGACTTTATTTATTACTGAGTTTTCTAGTTTGATTAAGAATTTGTTCGATCAAGAAATCGCTAAACTTCAAGTGAGTGCTTAGTCAGAATAGCAATTAGATTATCTATTAATGCGTGATTTCAGGTAAGTCACGACTAATACTAATTTTTAGCGGCGTAAATCATCATCGTTTGAGTACCATGTGTTTCCTCACTCTTATTGTTAAGCTCGAGCAGTCGTAGCCTTGAGTGTGAGGTAAATATCTGTTCTTTGCTTCACCTCATGTTATTTCGTATGGTCACCATTTTTCATCGAGTTCTGCGACTAAGTTTTGTTGCTGGGTTATGCGAGTTATCGCTGTGGATTCGCTCCTTTTGGCGTCATTTGCATTGCTGATGTGTATGTATAAAATGGTGTTAGCTTAAAATAAAAAGCCCATCTTTCCCGCATTTATGTCATTGTCTGTGTATCTTTAGTGTATGAGCTTTAACTATTTTTCCCTTCATGTATTGATAAGGAGTGTTCAATGCTAACGATTTCTTCGGGTCATGCTGATGATATATTGGCAGTGGTCGCATCTGGCCGTGTTAACCATGGGGATGTTCAAGGCTATTTGGTTCCCGCCATAGAAGCCAAGCTGCAAGACCACGCCAGCATTCGCCTTTGGTACGAGTTTTCCCCTGAATTTGAAGGTATATCCGTTGGGGCCCTGTGGGATGATGCGGTATTAGGTTTATTTCATTTAAGTGATTTTTCAAGGGTCGTGATGATTGCCAATGCCACTCAAACAAATGCTATGGTTAATGCGTTAGCCTGCATGCTGCCATGTCCGGTAAAGGTATTTACCGCCGATGAACATAGCCAAGCCAAGGCATGGTTAGATCAATAACGCACCTTTGTTTATTGCGGTTCTAAATCTGTACTCAGTGGCCAACGACATTGAATGTGTGTGCCTTGGTTCAAGTGGCTACTGATGCTAAGGCTGCCATTGAGATCATTTTTAAGCCACAGATTTATACAGGTCAGCGTTCCAAGGCAGAGTTCTTGCGCTAGTTCTTGCCGTAACTGTGCGAGTTGCGGCTCTGTCATACCGATCCCATTATCGATAATACTGATGTGTAACTCTTCGCTCGACTTGTCGATATTAATGGTTATTTCACGCTGTTCATTGTGAGCTTTAAATGCATGATTCAACGTGTTGGTGATTAGACGATAAAACAGCTGCAAATATTGCCAAGAAGGGCCATCAATGATGATATTTTCTTCACAATTTAACGCTATTTCCACATTTGTTTTAGCTAATTGTACCTTTAGCAACCCTAAAAGATGACGCATAAATTGTGCGAGATGCAGTGGCCGAATATCGTTTTGATGATTCGTTAATAACTGGGCAATATGTCGCAATTTATCTGCCTGAGTCACCATGATTTCGGTAATCTGATTTTGATCGTTAGCATTATCTATTGGCTGAAGTTGGCACACTTTGGCGAGTAGCTGATCTTGTTCATGCATAATTTGCGTCATCATTTCAGCTAGAAAATTTTGCATTAGCTGTTGGCTTTGTTCACGACTGAGATTGAGTTGATGATGCTTCTCAAGTAATTGGGTTGATTTGTCTTGGAGCAGATAGAGTTCATGGTTATGTTGATTACTGAGACGAACTTGTTCTTGTAGGTGATTAAGCGCCTCGACTTGCCCTAAAAGTAACTTTTCTTGTTCTTGCTCTTTAATTTTTTGTAAGGTGATATCAAAGGCAATAGCACCGACTGCAATAACGGTATCGTCATCATCTTTGATCTTAAATTTAGTCACGATATAAATAAGATTGCCTAGGGGCGATGGAATAGCTTCTTCGAAGTTTATGGCTTCATGATTATGCAGAACGCGTCGATCATTTTGTTGATATTCGTGGGCAAATTGGCTGGGAAATATCTCAAAATCAGAGGTGCCAATAATGCGTCTGCGTTCTATACCTAAGATTTCACAATATTTGTCATTGACGAGAATATATTTACCGTGAAGATCTTTGATATAGATGAGATTTTGAGAAAATTTAAGCAAAGCCCTCAATTGTTCTTTATGGCGCTTTAACTCCAGTTGAAACAGGTTTTGGCTCTGCAATTGCTGTTCTAGTGCCAGGTTACTCGCATCTAAGCTCGCCATTGCCACTTCAAGTTGTCGAGTACGCGACAGGAATGTTTTTGCCAATAAGCCAATTTCGTCATGGCTGTTATTGGCTTTGAGTTCGATAGAGGCGGAATCATTACGTTTTAAGGCTTGGACGATTTCAATAATGGGGGTAATAAATAGTCGGTGCTGGAGTAAAAATAATAGAATTAAGCCTAATAGTTGAATACAGACTAAATAAACGCCGACCTTTTCGATTAAATGTTTAGCGGTATCCTGCAGCGGTGAAATTGGGGTGACGACAAGTACCTTCCAATAGGTATTTGGCATGAGAAATACCGAAACGAGGGATGCCGTTTTAAGGATTGGATCATGGACCAAAGTTACCGACGTCAGTAATTTCGGGGCAGTAAAATGATTTAAGGCATTGTTATTTACGATGGCCGCTAACATGTCACGCTCATTTTGATGACTTAGTCTCGTTAGATGCTGCATCTGTTCTTGGGTAAAAACGCGCTCGGCAATCGCCGCTTCTATAAAGGCTTTATCTGCACTCTCTAATGCGACTTCGACGGGGCTGAAATCTGGCTGTTGGCTGGCGAGATGATTGAAGGTGACGAAAGAATGATTGGTATTGGTTTGCTGCTTAAGATTGTTATTGGCATCTGGATAGGCGAGTACTTGGTTTTGATGATCTAAGGCTATGACATAGCCTCTGACATTAATCATAGCATTGCGTAACAGTACATTGAGCTTTTCTAAACTGATATCCACAGTGGCGGCACCAATAAACTGATGGTCCATCCACATAGCGCCTGAGGCTGTGATCATTGACTCATGGGTTGTCGGATCGAAATAAGATTTTGACCAGAAAATTTTACCTGCAGGAAAATAGCGCGTCGGGCGATACCATTCTTCGGTGTGGTAGCTTGGGAACGTGTCTTTGTTATAGGAATCAATGGCGACTAATTCATCGTTTACATTGTGTGCCCAAAACAGGCTATCTCGAAATTTTTGCTGATTAAACGCGCCGGGTTCCGGCCAGACGCCGCCACCAGAGATGATGCGTTGTTGACTATCGAGTTTCAGCAACGTGGGAATGGTTTTCACCAGTTGCTCATGATCATAGCGGTAAAGTTTGGCAATACTGGAAATAGAGTCGACTACGGTTTCAACCTGTGAAATCATTTCTTGCAGTTTGGCGATAATCAACTGGCCATAGTTTTGGTTTAACACGGCTTGCTGATCAAGAACTTGTTGGCGTTGAATGCTCAGCATCACCCAAGCTGTACTACAAATCAAAATAGCGGCAATGACGAGCTGAATAAGGCTAAATTTGAATGGCAAACTGTTTTGCCATTGGGTTAATGGCGTGTGTGGCTCAGATGTCGAACTTTTTCCCATAATCCCCAGTTTCCAAATCACCACTTTTCATTGAGCCAGTGTAGCGCTTTCTCACTGTTTTGCTATTGGCATATGTTTAAGTTGCGAGGATTGAATAGGATAAGTGGAATATAATCGTCAATAAAAAGGCAGGTTTTATGCCTGCCTTATCTCAAACTCGTTATTTATAAAGAGATGGTTTATTTGAACCACTTAGGACAGGCACAATAAAGAGTAACCAAGCGACTAAGAAGCCACTGAAGGCCACGACCATCCATTCGGGCATCGTTACACCCATAAAGACCCAAGGTACATCAGTACACATGCCAGTAGGCATCATAACGGCAGGGAACCATTCGTGTAATGGCATCCAAGCTGGAAATTCAGGTAAGAATGAACAGGTTGAAAAAGGGGATGGGTTGGCTTGCATATCTACGAGCGATAAGGCTAGTTTTAATCCCCAAGTTGCACTGATGGCCCAGAGCACGGCAGCTAAGATCCTGACGATTCGATATTTGGGTGCTGTCATGCCAATGAGACCTGCTGCCAATAAACCAAAAATAGCGAGTCTTTGGTAAATACACATGACACAGGGTTCCAGTTTCATGACATATTGAAAATACAGGGCGGCTGCTTCTAACCCAAGGGCTGTGCCTGCGAGAATAAACCAAGATGAACGGGAATGGGCAAAGCGAGTCATTACAGTCAAAGTGAGCTCCATATCAACAAAAAACGCCCTCAGACATGGGGCGTTTTTTGGACTCTACTTATTAAATAAAGTTCAGTCAATAAAGAAGATTAATGTCCAGTCATCGGCTCTAAAACTTCACTAGCACTGTGATGGATGATTATCTGGGAATCATAGAAATATTGGGTGGCTTGTTCTAAGAAACCCGTTTGAATCGCCATGACACCTACAATAGAGAGCACGATAGTGTAAGGCAATGCCATCCATACCATTCTGCCATAGGATAAGCGGATAAGTGGTGCTAGGGCTGAGGTTAGTAGGAACAAGAACGCCGCTTGACCATTGGGCGTGGCAACCGAAGGTAAATTAGTTCCAGTATTAATCGCAACGGCCAGCAAGTCGAATTGATCACGGCTGATTTGACCGTTAATCAATGCCGCTTTCACTTCGTTAATGTACACAGTGCCGACGAACACGTTATCACTCACCATAGACAGCAATCCGTTGGCGATATAGAAAATAACCAACTGAGTATTGCCTTGATAACTCAGTGCCCATTGGATCACTGGTGCGAATAAGTGCTGGTCGATAATCACGCCAACAACTGCAAAGAAGACAGCTAATAACGCGGTAAAAGGCAGTGCTTCTTCGAAAGCTTTACCGAGGGCATGCTCATCGGTAACGCCGTTAAAGGCTGTGGTTAAAATAATCACAGAAAGACCAATTAAGCCCACTGAGGCCAAGTGCAATGCAAGTCCTGCGATCAACCAGACACCCACTAAGGCTTGGACGATTAACTTCATGTTGTCTTTATTGGTACGGCGCGCATCTTCATGGGCGGCATATTCACATAAGATCCGATGAACGGCCGTTGGCAACTTAGCGCCATAACCAAAAATGCCAAATTTCTCAACTAAGTAACAAGTTAAGATACCCGAGATTAATACAGGAACAGTAACGGGTGACATACGCACGGCGAATTCACCAAATTGCCAATTTGCTTGCGCGGCGATAATAAGGTTTTGTGGTTCGCCCACCATAGTACACACGCCGCCCAGTGCAGTACCCACACCCGCATGCATTAACAGATTACGTAGGAAACCACGGAATGCACTGAGTTCTTCTTCGTTTAACTGATCTTCACCATCATCATTTTTACCTTCAGAGGTATGATCGTGATCAGCGCCGAAATCTTTTCCAGAAGCGACCTTGTGGTAAATAGAATAGAAACCCACAGCGACCGCGATAATGACGGCAATAACCGTTAACGCATCTAAGAAGGCTGATAAAAAGGCTGAAGCCAAACAAAACATTAATGACACTAAAATTTTAGAGCGCACTTTAGTAATGATTTTCGTGAAGCCAAATAGCAGCAATTGCTTCATGAAATATATACCAGCGACCATAAATACCAAGAGTAATAATACTTCGAGGTTGGCTTCTATTTCATGTAAGACTTGGCTTGCCGATGTCATTCCGATCGCGACGGCTTCAATTGCCAATAATCCGCCAGGCTGTAATGGATAGCATTTTAATGCCATTGCTAAGGTAAAAATAAATTCTAGAACCAATACCCAACCAGCCACAAAGGGGTCGACATAGAAAAAGAGTATTGGATTGATAATTAAAAATGACAGTATTGCGGTTTTGTACCACTTAGGAGAATTTCCTAAGAAGTTCCCAATAAACGCCTGACTCATTGTCGCCGGCATGGCAGCCTCTCTTCTAATTATGTTAAAAATTGCACGTGATTATTATCAATACCTGCGTTAGTTAAATGAGTCTAGCCTAAAGAGAAAGCTAATGTAATGAGTTACTGATACCGACATTTCAAAAAGCGGAGCTAAGCGGCAAAATTGGCCCATCCTGTATTGACCTTGGTCGTTTTTTTGAACGATTCTGTGACATTTACACGGCGATAACACAGTGATTTTAAGTGAATGGTTTCCATTTTTTACCGCTCTGGTATGATCAGTGACCATTACGACGCACAACAACTGGATAAGTGGGCTGATGATTATCAATGCCAAAGGACCTGCAAGTTTTGCAGAGAAGTATATTGTGAGATCAATTTGGGAAAACAAATTTCCTCCAGGGTCCATTTTACCGGCTGAACGTGAGCTTTCAGAATTGATTGGTGTGACTCGCACCACTCTGCGTGAGGTGCTACAGCGCTTGGCGCGTGACGGTTGGCTGAAAATTCAGCATGGCAAACCAACACGGGTTAACAACTTTTGGGAAACCTCAGGCTTAAACATCCTTGAGACTATTGCTGATTTGAATCCCGAGGGTTTTCCGGTATTGGTTGACCAACTCTTGTCAGCTAGAACGAACGTCAGTGCTATCTATTTTCGCGGTGCTTTGCGTTATAACCCGGATACCGCTGTGGAGGTACTTGCAAAGATACACCAGCTTGAAGATACGGCTGAATCCTATGCTGAATTTGACTACTTACTGCATCACACCTTAGCGTTTTCGTCAGGAAATCCACTTTACGTTTTGATATTAAACGGATTTAAAGGTTTGTATAGTCGAGTTGGGCGTTATTACTTTACCAGCTCAGATGCGCGTTTATTAGCATTGAACTTTTACAAAGAATTAGAACTGTTGGCTCAGGCGAAAAATTACCTCGATGTCTCTGCGCTAATGCGTACCTATGGCATGAATAGCGGTAAGATGTGGTTACAATTACGCGAAGATATGCCAGCTTCTATTGCTCAAGATCATTAATCTCTGTGAGTGATATCGCGTTAAGATAGCGCTAAATAAACAAAAAGGCCGTTTCAATTGGAAACGGCCTTTTTATTGTGCTTATTATTCTGGTTTATTGGCTTCAGGGCAGGATGCTAAGACGCTAATACTCGCATCTGCATTTTTTTGCTCTAAGGTGACAGTGAAACCCCATAATCGATGTAAATGCTTTAATACTTCTTTATGGCTATTGGCTAAGGGAATATCGTTATTTGGCACATAATGTAAGGTTAAGGATCGATCACCGTTGATCTCCACATTATGTACTTGGATATTTGGCTCAATATTAGACAGGTTATATTGTTGTGATAGTAACTGGCGAATATCTTGATAGCCCCGTTCATCGTGGATTGCAGATACCGAAAGATAATTGCGTTTCTCATCATCATGGATACCAAATAATTTAAATTGGCGGATAACTTTAGGTGAGAGATATTGGCTAATAAAACTTTCATCTTTAAAGTTTTGCATCGCAAAATGCAACGTTTCTATCCAATTACTGCCGGCAATGTCGGGAAACCAAGCTTTATCTTCATCGGTTGGATTTTCACAAATACGCCGAATATCGGTGAACATGGCAAAGCCTAAAGCGTATGGGTTGATGCCGCTGTAATAACGACTGTTGTAATCGGGTTGGGCCACAACGCCTGTATGGCTTTGCAAAAACTCGATCATGAAGCGATCAGTGACCACGCCATCGTCGTACAAGTGATTCAAGATAGTGTAATGCCAGAAGGTTGCCCAGCCTTCATTCATGACTTGAGTTTGTTTTTGCGGATAAAAATATTGCGCCATTTTACGCACAATACGGATTATTTCCCTTTGCCATGGTTCAAGCAAAGGAGCATTTTTCTCGATGAAATATAAAATATTTTCCTGCGGTTCGGCGGGGAAACGACGTTTTTTAGATTGAGACTGCTCATGTTGATGGGTCGGAATCGTGCGCCATAAATCATTTACTTGGCTTTGAAGGTAAGCCTCGCGATCCTTTTGTCTTGCTTGTTCTTCCCTGAATGAGATTTCAGAGGGACGTTTATAACGATCGACACCATAGTTCATTAGCGCATGACAGGAGTCTATGACGCTTTCGACTTGTTCTACACCGTATTTTTGCTCGCAGTCACTGATGTAGTTTTTAGCAAAGACAAGGTAGTCAATAATCGAGCTCGCATCTGTCCATGTCTTAAATAAGTAATTGTTTTTAAAAAAGCTGTTATGTCCGAAACAGGCGTGAGCTATCACCAGCGCCTGCATTGTGATGGTGTTTTCTTCCATTAAGTAAGCGATGCAGGGGTTAGAGTTAATCACAATTTCATAGGCGAGCCCCATTTGGCCACGTTTGTAACCTTGCTCGGTTTCGATAAAACGTTTGCCAAAGGACCAATGGGTGTAACCAATGGGCATACCAATGCCCGCATAAGCATCCATCATCTGCTCAGCGGTGATGACTTCAATTTGATTTGGGTAAGTGCTGAGCTTATAGAGCGCTGCCACCCGTTCAATTTCCTTGAGGTAGTCCTGAAGTAGCTCGAAGCTCCAGTCGGGGCCATCGCTCAGTGGTGTCCAAGATGTTGATTTAGTTATCCCCATAGTGCCCCCTTAAACCGCTTGTTTCTTGAATAGCTCCCTAAATACAGGGTAAATATCTTCGGCTTGACGTATATGCTGCACGGCGATGTTGTCGTAATGCTGTTGCAGGGATTCATATTCGCGCCACAGGGTTTGATGGGCGCGATTGGTGATTTCGATATAGCTGTAGTAGCGCACGAGTGGCAATATTTTTTGTTCTAACAATTGCCTACAGGTAGGTGAATCGTCAGCCCAGTTATCACCGTCGGATGCTTGGGCTGCGTAAATATTCCACTCATCGGCGGGGTAGCGGGCTTGTTGAATGTCATGCATTAATTTCAATGCACTGGACACTATGGTGCCGCCTGTTTCTTGCGAGTAAAAGAACTCGTGTTCATCGACTTCTTTGGCTTGGGTATGGTGGCGAATGTAAACCACTTCTAAATTTTTATAGGTACGGGTGAGGAACAGATACAGCAAGATATAGAAGCGTTTTGCCATATCTTTAGTTGCCTGATCCATAGAACCAGACACATCCATTAAACAGAACATCACAGCTTGACTAGAAGGGATTTCCCTTTTGGAATAGTTATTAAAGCGTAGATCGAAGGTATCGATAAACGGCACTCTGGCAATCTTTTGTTTTAACTCCTCAATTTGGGCTTTTAAATCCAAAATCAACTCGGCCTTAGTGCCTGGAATATTTTCCAGTTCAGCAAGCTCTTGTTCTAACTCTTTTAATAGTTTCTTTTTACTGGCCGACATCGCAATGCGACGAGCAAGGGATGAACGTAATGAACGGACAATATTGATGTTAGCGGGGACGCCATCATTGGTGAACCCAGCACGGTAGATTTGGTATTCCACCAGTTTATTGAGGCGATTTTTTTGTAGATTGGGGAGTTCTAAGTCCTCAAACAATAACTCTAGATACTCGTCTTTAGAGATTTCGAACACAAAGTCATCGTCGCCTTCACCCGAGTTTGAGGCCTCGCCTTTGCCCGAACCGCCGCCTGAACCACCAGGTGGTCGGTCAATTTTATCGCCACGGGTAAATTGGTCATTACCGGGATGCACTCTATCCCTGACACCGCCTTTGCCTTGGTGAAACATAGGTTCACTGATATCCCGTGTTGGGATACTGATTTTTTCGCCTTTATCTACATCCGTTACGCTGCGACGAGTCACTGCATCGCTGACGGCTTTTTTAATTTGTTGCTTATATCTATTGATAAAGCGTTGGCGGTTGACTGTGCTTTTTCCTTTCGCATTCAACCGTCTATCGATAAAGTTCGCCATACGCACCTCCCAAAACCCAGCGAAGGCTTTGGCAACACCAAAGCCCTGTACTTAGTTAGCGCAAGTTTAAGAAGATTTACGAACTCGTAAATACCACTCAGACAAGAGTCGGACTTGTTTTTTGGTATAGCCTTTCTCCATCATGCGATTGACGAAATCATCGTGTTTGCGTTGATCGTCGTTCGACGTTTTGGCGTTAAAGGAAATAACAGGCAGTAAATCTTCTGTGTTGGAGAACATTTTCTTCTCGATCACTGTGCGAAGTTTCTCGTAGCTGGTCCAGAGTGGATTGTTACCCTCATGGTTCGCTCGGGCGCGCAGCACAAAGTTGACGATTTCATTACGGAAATCTTTAGGATTGCTGATCCCCGCGGGCTTCTCAATCTTTTCAAGTTCAGCATTGAGGGCGGCGCGGTCGAATAGCTGACCTGTTTCTGGGTCGCGGTATTCTTGATCTTGGATCCAAAAATCGGCGTAAGTGACATAGCGGTCGAAGATATTTTGGCCGTATTCAGAGTAAGACTCTAAGTAAGCGGTTTGAATTTCTTTACCGATAAACTCCACATATTTAGGGATCAAATAACCTTTTAGGAATTCAAGATAACGTTCGGCGGTATCACCGGGGAACTGTTCTTGTTCAATTTGTCGTTCGAGGACATAGAATAAATGTACTGGGTTGGCGGCGATCTCTGAATGGTCGAAGTTAAATACCCGCGACAAAATCTTAAAGGCAAAACGGGTGGATAGTCCATTCATGCCTTCATCGACACCTGCGTAATCACGGTATTCTTGGTAAGACTTAGCCTTAGGATCGGTATCTTTCAGGCTTTCACCGTCATATACCCGCATCTTAGAGTAGATGGAGGAGTTTTCAGGCGGCTTGATGCGTGACAACACACTAAATTGCGCTAAGGTTTCTAAGGTGCCGGGAGCGCAGGGCGCTTTCGATAACTCAGAGTTGATTAGCAGTTTTTGATAGATTTGCAGCTCTTCTGAGACCCGTAAACAGTAGGGCACTTTGACTATGTAAACACGGTCGAGGAAGGCTTCGTTGTTTTTGTTGTTTTTGAAGGTTGACCACTCGGACTCGTTTGAGTGAGCCAGAATAATCCCGCTATAGGGCAAGGCCGATAAGCCTTCTGTGCCGTTATAGTTACCTTCTTGCGTCGCAGTCAGTAGTGGATGCAGCACTTTAATTGGTGCCTTAAACATCTCGACGAATTCCATCACCCCTTGGTTTGCACGGCACAATGCGCCTGAATAGGCGTAAGCATCGGGATCATCTTGGGAGAAATGTTCGAGTTGCCGAATATCGACTTTACCGACAAGGGACGAAATATCTTGGTTGTTTTCATCACCAGGTTCAGTTTTCGCTATTGCCACTTGGTCCAGAATGGATGGAAAGACTTTTACTACGCGAAATTTGGATATATCGCCACCAAATTCATGCAGACGTTTTACCGCCCAAGGCGACATGATGGTTTTCAGATAACGGTTGGGAATGTTGAATTCATCTTTTAACAGCTGTCCATCTTCTTCCACATCAAACAGGCAGAAGGGGTGATCGTTGACTGGGCTGCGGACTCCATTCGCGCTCAGAATGTAAATGGGCACTTTTTGCATTAGGGCTTTGAGTTTTTCGGCTAGCGATGACTTACCGCCGCCCACTGGGCCCAGTAGGTATAGAATTTGTTTGGATTCTTCTAATCCTTGAGCCGAGTGCTTTAGGTAAGCCACAATTTGCTCTATGGCGTCTTCCATGCCGAAGAAATCTTTAAATGCGGGATAGCGTGAAATAAGTCGATTCGAAAAAATACGGCTAAGTGTTGGATTTTTTGCGGTATCAATGACTTCTGCTTCACCAATTGCAAGCAGTAGTCGCTCTGATGCTGACATGTAAGCGCTGCGATCTCCCTTGCAGATGTCCAGAAACTCCTGCAAAGAATATTCTTCATCGAGTTTTTGTTCGTAGCGCTTTTGGTAATGCTCGAAAATGCCCATATAAACCCCCTGAAACGCCAGTGATGTCATGGAACGGATAACTGGCTAGCCAGCCTCCTACTCTAATCTTAGACACAAACTCACTATCTGTGTCAAAAAAATATCAAATAAAAACAATAACAAATAGTTGCAAACGCAATTATTGCACTTGTAGTTAGCGGAGGATAAATCGGTAGGATAAGGGATGGGCGGCAAACGAGTGGCATAAAAAAAGAGCCACTAGGGCTCTTTTTACTGGGATTAACCCACTGCTCATTCGGCAGTAAACAACGTTAGGTTAAATGAATTAACCTGCGAAGTTTTGGTTAACGAAGTCCCAGTTAACTAATTGCCAGAAGTGGGCAAGGTAGTCAGGACGCACGTTACGGTAATCGATGTAGTAAGCGTGTTCCCACACGTCAACTGTCATGATTGGCGTTACTGTGCTGTCAGTCAGTGGCGTCGCTGCATTGCTAGTGTTAACGATAGCAAGAGTGCCATCGGCTTTTTTCACTAACCATGTCCAAGCGCTACCGAAGTTGTTTACTGCTGAATCAGTAAATTGCGCTTTGAATGCGTCGAATGAACCGAAAGCGGCATTGATTGCATCAGCAACTGGGCCTGTTGGTTCGCCGCCAGCATTAGGGGCTAAGCAGTTCCAGTAGAAAGTGTGGTTCCACACTTGAGCTGCGTTGTTAAATACGCCACCGGTAGAAGTCTTGATGATATCTTCTAAAGATTTGCCAGCGAAATCAGTTCCTTCGATTAAGCCGTTTAGCTTCACAACATAAGTGTTGTGGTGCTTGCCGTAGTGGTATTCTATGGTTTCTTGAGAAATGTGTGGTTCTAGTGCGTTCTTTGCATATGGTAATGCGGGTAATTCGAAAGCCATTAGTATCTCTCCATGGTCTTAGGTTATCGTTTCTTAAACGTGCTCACTTAGGACTATTGTACCGATAAAATTTGTGATGTGAATCATTGTTTAGCTAATTGACTAGATAGACGCCATCGAAAAATCAAATGTCGACATAACCTTACAAACTGTGGGATTTTGTTCTGCGTCTAGCTGACGTACAATAGTCGCATTGAGTCAACGTCATCCTACTTAGGAATCAAAATGGAAACAGTAGAGAAAATTAAGCAGCAGATCACGGAAAACCCTATCATTGTTTATATGAAAGGCTCTCCTAAGTTACCAAGCTGTGGCTTCTCGTCACAGGTAGCTCAGATCATGATTAACTGCGGCGAGCAGTTTGCATTCGTGGATATTCTTCAGCATCCAGACATTCGCGCAGAATTACCTAAGTTTGCTAACTGGCCGACTTTCCCACAATTGTGGATTGAAGGCGAGTTGATCGGTGGGTGTGATATCGTAGTGGACATGTTCCAAAAAGGCGAATTACAACCTTTGATCAAAGCGGCTGCCGCTAAGATCAAGACTGAAGAGTAAGAGTTAATTCTTACTTCATAAAAATATTGCTTCATAAAAAAGCCGCCGTGATTGATATCACGGCGGCTTTTTTATGGTGGTTTCTTAAGAAACGATCAATTTTATAAAGTTGTTATTTTTCAACGACATACTTCGAAATTGATCGTGTTTTCAAGCCGTAATTAATGAGGCGTCACATCAGACTCATGGTGTTTATTGTGTGGCTTAGTCGCGGGTAATAGTAAGTTCATGGTAATAGCGACAATACCGCACAAGCTAATACCAGTAAGACTGAATGAACCTATGCCAAATGCCATGCCGCCGATACCAAAGACTAAGGTAACACCGACAATACTTAAATTACGTGGCTCAGATAAATCCACATGATTACGAATAAGGGTGTTGAGGCCAACTGCGGCAATGGAACCAAATAGCAAACACATAATACCGCCCATCACTGGGACGGGAATAGTTTGCATCAGCGCACCTAGTTTGCCAACGAAGGCTAAAGTGATGGCGGTAATGGCAGTCCAAGTCATGATCTTAGGATCAAAATTTCGGGTTAAGGTTACTGCACCTGTCACTTCTGAGTAAGTCGTGTTCGGTGGACCACCAAAGGCTGCGGCTGCAATCGTGGCAATCCCGTCACCCGTTAGCGTGCGATGCAGGCCGGGTTTTTTCATAAAATCTTTACCCGTGACGTTGGATATCGCCAGAATATCACCTATGTGTTCTACCGCAGGGGCGATTGCCACTGGGATCATAAATGCGATGGCATACCAGTTTAATTCTGGCGCGACAAATTTAGGAATAGCAATCCAGCTTGCAGCGGTCACGACTGCAAAATCAACAATACCAAAGGCTAGGCTTAAACTGTAACCTACTATAATACCTGCTAAAATCGGCATCACTTTGAGTAGGCCCTTTGCGAAAATCGCCACCGCGATAGTGGTACCAAGCGATGCGAGCGAAATAAATAACGCCGTATTTGTAGCGACTAAAGTCAAGCTACCATCACCACTCTTGCCTAATGCCATATTCACTGCCACGGGGGCTAAGCCAAGGCCGATAATAATGATCACAGGTCCCACTACGACTGGGGGCAATAGTCTGTGAATAAAGTCAGTACCGCGCACTTTAACCAAGGCGCCGAGCATGACGTAGACCACGCCCGCGGCCATAATGCCGCCCATTGTGGATGGAATTCCCCAAGTCTGCACGCCATAAAGTATGGGGGCAATAAAGGCGAAGGAAGATGCGAGGAAGATAGGCACTTGGCGTTTAGTAATCAATTGGAAGAGTAGGGTACCGATACCAGCGGTAAACAATGCCACACTGGTGTCGAGCCCTGTAAGTAGCGGCATTAGTACTAGGGCACCGAAGGCCACAAATAGCATTTGCGCGCCCTGTAGGGGGATAGCGAGTCGTCTCATTTATTATTCTCGTTAATTTAGGGTAAACCGCCAAATGATAACAGTTTGTTGGATTTTGAGCAGAAGAAAATCGCCTGTTTTGCCGACGTTGATCACTGTTTGGGTTTTCTGTGCTATGGCAGGCACGGAAATGGGGCTAAATTTTGGCAAGACTCGCTTAAGGCGCTAACTATGGTACAATTTGCCTCATCTGACGCTACTTCAACTACTCAAAGATGCTGAAATTCCTATTGAAGCCGAGCTTAATTGCATTTCTATATTGTCTGTTCACGATTAATAGCGTCAATGCTGTTGAGGTGAGTAAATTAGATGAGGCCAATGTGCCTGTGTCTTCGCGCGCAGTTGCTGAACGCGACAAAGCCTTAAAAAGTGCACTTGAGCAAGTCATTATCAAGAACACTGGGACTGCGCGATCCCTCGATAACAGCCTGATCCAATCTCAGCTCAGTAATCCTGATACCTTGCTGAGCCAGTATGGTTATATCGAGCAAAATGGCCAATTGCTGTTGACCGCGAGTTTTGAGCACCGCCGCATAGTGGCGTTACTGCGTCAGGCACAATTGCCTGTTTGGGGAACTCAACGCCCGCTGACCTTATTTTGGGTCGCTATGCCTGGTGATGGCGACACTATGATATTGGGTGACTCATCTGCGTTAGCCGAACGTAAGATTTTTAGCGATTTTTCCTATGCCCGCGGTATACCTGTACTCCTGCCTATCTTAGATCTTGATGAGTTGATGGGTATTAATCCTAACGATATTAAAGGGATGTTTGCCGACATCGTGGCGAGTGTATCTGGCCGCTATCAAGCTGACTTTTTGGCGCTAGTGGCAATTGATGCCGCCGGCAATCAGGTTCGTTATCGTTTAAATCTTTATACTAAGGCTACCATTGACTCTTTGACGCCACCGTTATTCAGTTATAACGGTACTGCTGAAAATTCGGCCCAAGCGATTACCGCTATGATGGCAGCGTTAGGTGAATATTATTTTACTAAGTATGCGATTGCTGATACTGGTACTCAGCTTGGTGCGAGTGTTACCTTCGTTAATATCCAAAAAATGGCGCAATTAGTTGAAGTTGAAAAATATTTGAAGCAACTCAGCGCGATTAAAAATGCCACGTTAACGCATATTCAAGGTAATACAGTGACTTTTTCGTTAGATTTATTCGGCTCAGAGACGGATTTACAACGCTTATTAAGCTTAGAGCCGCGTATTTCTGTGGTCGCACCTGTGAGTGCAGGTGAATTTAGCCCTGTCTCTAATCAAACTGGCAAACCTGTGTATGAATGGCGTTTACATTAAGATGTTATCGGCCGTGCTTAGTTAAGCACGGCATTGTTTTTATTTAATATTGAGAAGACCGAGTGCCCTTAAACTCACCTCTGCAACTCTCGTTACCTGTGCATTTGCCAGACGACGAAACCTTTAATAGTTATTACCCCGCCGCGGGTAATGATGAACTTATTCAAAAATTGAGAGCGAATGCCGAAGGGCATGGTGAAGCCGCCATCTATTTGTGGGGCCCAGTTAAATCGGGTCGAACCCATTTAATGCACGCTGCTTGCGCGCACGCTAATGAAGTGGAGCGTCGCAGCTTTTATATTCCCTTAGGCATACATGCGAGTATTTCGACCGCATTGCTTGAAGGCCTAGAACAGTTGGATTTGGTTTGTATCGATGATGTCGATGCCATCGCCGGCCACCCCGTTTGGGAAGAGGCGATTTTTGATCTCTACAATCGCGTCGCAGAAAATAAGAATTGCGCCTTAGTAGTCAGCGGCAGCTCGTCTCCTGCGGATGCTGGGTTCCTCTTGCCAGATCTTGTTTCACGTATGCAATGGGGGTTGAATTACCAACTGCAACCCATGGCAGATGATGAAAAACTTGCTGCACTGCAACGCCGCGCCGCTATGCGTGGCCTGCAATTACCGGAAGATGTCGGGCGTTTTTTACTGAACCGTATGGCGCGGGATTTGCGGACCTTGTTTGATGTATTGGATAAGTTAGATAAAGCCTCATTAGTGCATCAGCGTAAGCTCACGATTCCGTTTGCCAAAGAGATGCTGCACCTTTAGATACAGCATGGTTTGTGTTCGTTCTGAAGATACAAAACCTACTGGCATTAAAGCCAAAAAAAGTAAAGCCCGTCATGTTGAATACATACGGGCTTTTGTTTATCTAAAATTTAAAACGCTATTGTTGTGGATGTTGGTGACGGTCACCGCTTAAGCGAAGTTCGGCTTCAAAACGAGACTCGGCATTAATTGCAGCTGCATTGCTTTGGCCTTTGAGCTGCGTATTCGCAGGCGATATTGCCAATGTTTGACGCCAGCTTTGACCTTGCACCATATTCATTGGCTCGGGTAGGCTTTCGACCAGACTGATCCCATTAAGCTCTGGCAGCATTTCATCAATCACCAACGCAGCGCGATTTTCTAGACTGTCTTGCGCAATTCGTCCCCTTTGTCCCCAGTCAATAATCAGCGAATCCGCAGTTAAAATCGCAGGTTTATTGGTGACGGCGACATCACGCAATATTTGATAGCGATAACTCATCATGGCTTCCTCAAATAACATGGCCGCGTCTTCACGGGTACTGGAATAGGCATAGAAGTCGCTGGCGATATCGGTAGAAAAGAAAGTACTGACATCCGATGCTTGATAGGTCTTTTGTACATTACTCGCCGCTGCGCCGAGGAAACTAACATTGGCAAGTCCCATCATTTCAGTGCTCGTTAATGGGTAGGTTTTGCTGACTTGATCTGATATTAGACTCTTGCTGGCATTGCGGCGGCTGTAGTCATCTAACAATCTTGGCCCTGTGAGTGTGGCATGCACGCTGCGTGGAAAAAAGTCATTGGCATGGGCGAGCTCGTGGTACAACAAGGACGCCAGATCGGGATTGATTTGCGCTAATGTGCGGTTTGCTCTGACTGTGATAGGCACGCCAAGGGAGGTATATTGGTTATCTTTCACGTAACGCCAAGGCATCATAAAGTTAAGATCATTTCCAAAATTACTGCGGTAATCCGGCGCCTCATTAATAGTGTCGCGCTGGCTTGGCGTAAGCCATAAATCATTGGGATCGAGATAAATCGCCCCTGTGACTACCCAATAGAAAGAAGGGCGTACATCATAGCTAATCACCACGGCTGTAACGGATTGTAACAGGCGGGCAAAATCGCTATTAGGGTCCATCTGGGCTAAGAAAGCGGCAAAGTTATCACCCATCCAATCGTGTGAAACCAGTACACGATTTAGAATCGTCTCGTGATTGAGATCGCTTGAGGTTTGACCTATCAAAGGTAAGGTATTGATAGTGCAGCTATCATTAAGCTGATTGGAGTAAACACAGTTTGCTAGCACATTGGCGTAAGGTGAAGCCGGACGATAGGCATGGGTGCGCGCAACTGGGGTATCGAAGTATGGTGAGCTGATCGCTGGCGCCGAGGTTGTTAGCACAAAGACATCATCGCTAAGCTGATTGCCATTGACGTTGGCATTCACTTTGAAGCGAGTGATTGTATCCTGGGTGACCGTTGGCGCGGTAAACAAGGGTCTAAACGGATCGCTCACATCGACCATTAAATCTGGGCCAGATGCTACACACCAAGAGATATTTGCTGCGATTAATTCCGATTGTTGTCCGAGTCTTAAGCTCACATTATTGCCTTCAACCACTTGGTGATCTTGACGGACGTTTAGCACACCCGTCGATGCGGGATCGACATTAATGCCAATTTCTCCGGTGACATCTAGATTACTGCCCGTCACATGCAAGCTAAAACGGTAGCCGCCTGCGGTGGGAGTATCAAAGGCTAATACCGGGCTGTTTTGACTGACGAGTGCTATGTTAGGGCCATCGATTTGCTGCCAACGGAAGGTTAAGTCTTGGCTGTCACGATTTAGGATATTGGCAATGATAGTACTGGATTGACCCGCCACATAATTTGGCTCGGTTTGAAAGCGAATTGAGGATGACGTGGTGGTAATGAGTGGCGAAATGCTATCTGTGCAGCGTGCTAGTGAAGTGGAGGGGGGCGTGACTACACTATCATCTGGTTTACTATCACCACCGCCCCCGCATGCGATGAGTAGGCCAGAGCAGGCCATAAATCCGAAAAATTTCAGTGGTATCGACATTCCCATTACACCATTCTCCCTTGTTAACTCTGCTGTGCTATTTAGACTTTTGTGGCGCCATGGGACGCTTATACCGTGAGAAACTGACTATAGCACGGGCACTTAGTTGCAAAAAGTCAGTGTAAGTATAATAAGTGTTAATTTTGTCGTGATGGGAATTGACGTCGGAACGGAGGTTAGAACTAAGGTTAAAATGGGTATTCAGACTGAGATCATAAGGGATATTTGAGCCAAGGTTTGGCCTTCTAATATAAAAAATGCCGCCATACCTAGCAAGGTGAGACGGCACAGAAAATACATTGAACGGACTATTCTTTAGATTTTTTCTTCAGGCCTAATCCCAGTTCACGACCACGTATGCGGGCATAAAATGGGAAAGCGATTAGCAGTACGCCAATCAATAATACTTCGATTAAGGCAAAAGCGAAGGCATCATTGGTGACATAAAGCAGGGTGAGCCCATGTAACATATATAAGCACAGAATAAAACTCGCCCAAGCATAAGTGTATGGATTACCTTGGAAAACTCCCTTTGCGGGTAGTAATAACGGCACTATCCATAAGAGGCTAAATAGTAGGGTGTATTCACCGCTAATCCCTTGGCCAACAAACCAACCGCCTAATAGCAGCACTAGCGCAAAGTAGCCTAAACGGCTAAGGATAAATAAGGTGTTGGACGTCATAAGTCTACCTAAGGGTTGAAAATAAAAGCCATTTTGGTTTAAAAATCATGGGTTAAAGAATAGTGAGCACATTCTCAGGAGGACGGCCGATGGCTGCGCTTTGATTGGCGAGCACAATTGGCCGTTCGATGAGTTTAGGAGTGTTGACCATAGCCTCAATCAACTGCAATTCTGTTAGTGATGAGTCTGCAAGTCCCAAGGCTTGATATTCTGCTTCCTTGGTGCGCATTAATTCGCGAGCACTGAGGCCTAGTTTAGCCAGAATGTCGCCGATGTCTTTAGCCGTAGGGGGATTTTTTAAGTATTCCACTAGGGTAATGTCGCAGCCTTGTTGCTCGAGTAAAGCTAAGGTTTCACGGCTTTTTGAACAACGTGGGTTATGGTAAATCGTCACTTGGGTCATAGTACTAGAGGCTCAATACGGGCTGAAATAACAATGGCGCGGATAATAACAGAAAAAACCGCGCCCCGTCAGTGTGTTCGGGGCGCATAAATGGGTTATTGTCTTTAATCTATTTGTAAAACAACTTATTACTTAAGCGCATCCATTTCTTTATCAGCCATTTTAAACTGGCGAATACGTGCTTCAATACGTGCAAGCTGTAATGGATTATTTTCGGATGCACGGTAGGCAAAGTTAAGTTGATCGATTGCGCCCTTATAATTCGCACCTAAGGCCATCAGCTCTGCGGTGGAAAAATATTCCAATGCTTGATTGCCGGTTTTTTTATACACCATAGTCAACAATTGATAGGGCAGTTCATTTTGTTTATCGAGGAAAATCATATCTTCCAGCAAAGGGATTGCTTTGGGGGCTTGATCGGCTTCGATATATATATTGGCTAAGTTGGCATTGATCACTTGAGACGTTGGTTTCATTTTACGTTGGGCTTCGAGCATAGTAATCGCTTTTGCATAGTCCTTACGTTCGATCAGTAAATCAGATTTAGTGTCTATATAAAACAGGTTGTTATCATCGATTTTTAACAGCTCATCGACGATTTTTTCTGATTCATTAAACTTCTTCAATCTATATAAAGCCAGCGCTTTGCCATAAAGTGCCGCCTCTTTGAAGCTATAGGTCTGTTTGTTGAGTTGCCGATCAAACATGCTTAATACTGCTTCGTCGCTATAGCTGGAAAAACGGACTTGAATACGAGCTTTTGCTAGCTGAAAATTAAGATTATCAGGGATATAACGTTTAGGGTATTGCTCGGCACGGTTACGGGCTTCAGTGATCCGCGATTCAGGCAATGGGTGAGTTAATAACATTTGTGGTGGTGTTGTGGTAAAGCGATAACGACTGGCTAATTTACCAAAGAAATCCGCCGCAGCATTGGGATTAAAGCCTGCATCCACTAGAATTTGCATTCCGATGCGATCGGCTTCCTTTTCATGCAAACGGGTGTAGTTGATTTTCGATTGTGTCGCCATGGCTTGGGTTGTCGCAAGCGCCGCCATACCTGCTTGTGGTACTGCAATAGTTAACAAAATGGCGCCAAGTAAACCGGCAATTGTTGCAGGATTACTTTTTTGCTGTGCTTCAAGGGATCGGGCAAGGTGACGTTGAGTAACGTGAGTCACTTCGTGGCCTAATACTGAAGCCAGTTCGCTTTCATTGTCGGCATTGAGAAATAAGCCTGTGTGCACGGCAACATGGCCGCCAAAGAAGGCGAAGGCGTTGATTTCATCATTTTGTAATAGGAAAAAATAAAACGGCGTTTTTACGCCTGTGGCATGGGCGACCAGTTTATTGCCAAGCTCGGTAAGATATTGACTCAACACGGGGTCATTTAGCATAGGTGCCGATGAGCGAATGATGCGCATATAAGCATCACCGTAAACCATTTCTTTTTCAAGGCTGAAGGTGTTAACTGCGGCCGTACCTAAATCCGGTAAGTCATTGTTGGCAAAGCTTTTGGCGGCGAAGGTTAGCAGCATCAAGGAGAGTGCGCCTGCAACAAAAGGTTTGAATCGAGTCAAAAAAGTCAAGTTACGCAAGCGGATCCTTTTATTTCTAATTATCTCAACTAAAGGCAGATACTGCACTTAGCTTGTAGTTTGAGGTGCAACTTAGGATAATGGCCCAAGTTCGTCTATAGCAAGTTCATTATGATTTTTATTGATTTAATGCTCTTTCGTTGTCCAGTACCCTTAGTGAAAGTGAAGCTTGCATTGAAGCCAATGCGAGAGGGTGAGCAGTTGCATATCTTACTCTCAGACTCTGGTTCGCGGCGAGATGTTCCCCAATATTTAAAAAAACAAGGGCATGTCGTGCAAGAGTTGCGTAATGATGCAGGTCTGTTAGCCTTGATGGTCACCAAAGTTGATCTATCTCAGGGATAAATTGAGGATTTTTATGTTTAAATCCTCTTAGACTAGCATCAAGCGCCTAATTCTGCGCCAGAGTGCCGCTCAGGCTAGGTTGTTTACTCTTGTCAGTTTATTTTTTGATTTAGCTGACGTGTAGAAGCGAAAGTCTAACTGAGTAAAGTCTCGAATAACATCATGATAAATAAACTTTCCTGAGCGTTTGGGAAGCCTCGCCAACCATCACAATTGGAATGATCCATGTTTACTGTTTTTTCTCGTTGGTATCAAGAGCGCTTTAGTGATCCACAAGCTGTGACCTTAATGGCTATTCTTGTCGGGCTCGCGCTAGTGATTTATTTTGCGGCAGGTTTACTTGCTCCGCTGTTGGTCGCTCTTGTGTTGGCATTTCTATTGGAATGGCCTGTGGCGCAAATGCTTAAATTGGGGATTAATCGCACCGCTGGTGCGTCCTTGGTTATTGTGTTGTTTTTGGGAATCGTGGTTTTGCTGACATTTGGCTTAATTCCGAGTGTGTGGCGTCAAGGTGTTAGCTTAATTGCCGACTTGCCTAGCATGATTGATAAAGGCTTGCTGACAATACAAACGCTGATCAATCAATATCCACGATTTATCAATCCAGAGCAGTTAGATCTGATGGTTGGTGAGCTTAAAAAACTGCTCGATACTCAACATGTGTTGGATATTGCTAAGCAATTAATCGGTTATTCAGCTTCTTTACTCGTCTTGATGGTGTACGCGATTTTAGTCCCCTTACTGGTGTTTTTCTTTTTAAAAGATAAAGATCAACTGATTAGCGGCAGTAAGCGATTTTTCCCTGCAAATCGCCAGCTAGCCCGTAAAGTGTGGTTTGAAATGCACCAACAGATTTTTAATTACATTCGTGGCAAAGTGATTGAAATCGTGGTTGTTGGTGTCGCAACTTATATTTTGTTTGCCTTGATGGGACTGCGATATTCGGCGTTGCTTGGTGTGTTAACGGGGTTATCGGTATTGATCCCTTATGTCGGTGCAACCTTAGTTACATTACCTATCACCCTAGTGGCATTTTTTCAGTGGGGTTTTAGTTCTGAATTTGGCTATTTAATGTTGGGTTACGGTATTATTCAGGCGCTCGACGGTAATTTACTCGTGCCTATTTTGTTCTCCGATGCGGTGGATTTACATCCGGTGATCATCATAGCGGCCGTTTTAGTCTTTGGCGGTTTATGGGGTGTATGGGGAGTATTCTTTGCCATTCCATTGGCATCGTTGGTCAAAGCCGTGATTAACGCTTGGCCTAAAACAGAGCTTGAGGCTGACAATAAATTTGATGCGAGTTGATGCCTACCTGTCTAACCGCCATTTGTATCATTGGTTATAGTGGGCGAGTTAACCGTTATCGCTAATTCCTTCTGGCATTTGAATTAAGTGCCAGAGGCGTTTGGGTTGAATGTTGTGCCTTCACTATTTAAAGCATCCTCGTCTAGTACTCTGTACCCATTCACTTATTGTCATTCCTTTTTATTATCACTTTGTCTTAAGTATCACCATGAATCGAGCTTTTAGTTTTAGATTAAGGGGGGATTTATTCTGTCGCTTGCCAGTTTAGGGATTTACATTATGTAGCCTCTAGGTTAGGTAGATGTAAAACTCTTATATAAGCATGTGGTTACATGATGCAGCGCACATTTTACCCTTGAGTATGTTGATAAAGTTGTGTCGCTTAGTTTGGGTTTGCTTATTCGTTCATCCTTAGCTAAGTTATATCGAGTCGTGCTATTTATTTTGGTTGAGAGATGGAAGTCACCCTGACAAGAATTTCCACTGACAATCGCCATTGGAGGATACTATTGTGAGCAAAAAACTATTAAGTGCACTTTTCGGGGCAAGTCTTGCAGCGTTAGCGCTGTCGCCAACCGCATTTGCTGCAGAACAAAAATTGTCTGATTTCCATGCTGAGTCGGGTGGATGCGAAAGCTGTCATAAAGATGGTACACCTTCTGCGGATGGTGCCTTTGAATTTGCACAGTGCCAAAGTTGTCATGGTACCTATGCTGAAATGGACGCTGTGCATAAGCCACATGACGGTAATTTAGTCTGTGCAGATTGTCATGCGGTACATGATATGAATGTCGGTCAAAAACCTACCTGTGAAAGCTGCCATGATGATGGCCGTACCCCTGCAACTGTTCTGAAAAAATAATCTCAAAAATACGTTTAGAAAAGTTGGTATATACCTTCATGTCTAAATAAATAACGCCAGCCAATGCTGGCGTTATTTTTATCCGTTTACTAACCGATTACTCGTCTTTTGGCTGACCTTGGATGATCTTCTTGCCGGAGAACATGGCTGAAATAATCCCTGGTTGACGTTTTACTTCAGTATAAATCACCGCGAATACATGTAATAACATCAGCAGTAACAACACATAAACCGCATAGACGTGCACTTGACCTGCCAATCCTTTCATTGGTTTAAGTGCATCCGCTTTTTCTGCGTTCACACCCGTTGCATCATAGGGTTTTAAGCTTGTAGGTTCGACATTGGTATCGGCAAGATAGCTTTGTACAGCACTACCTAGCGGCGGATAATAAATATCTGTACCTGCACGCAAAAGTCCAGTGATCATTATGGTCACTAATAGCAACATGATGGCCAGCACGGCAAATTTACCTTTAGGGTTATGACCTAAATACTGCGGATTTTTCCCCGCGGCTAATTCAGTCTTATAAGCTATTAATTCGCTTTTGCTATTAGCATTGGGAAACATGTGGCTGAAACGCGCATATTTGTTACCGATAAAACCCCACACAAGGCGGACGATGAGGTTTATTGCGAACGCATATCCTATGCACACGTGTAAAGTTTTCAAGCCAATTTTACCTGTTAACTCAGATATGCCTAGCTCAGTGCGATACATCATGATGCCACCGACTAAGATGAGTGCGAGCACAAGAATGACATTAATCCAATGAAATAATCGCGTCGGTTTGTCCCACACAGGATAGGATTTTATTTCAAAAGCGGTGGGGTTACTGCTGGACATGGAATTTCCTTATTTTTTGTGTTGGTATGATCTTACGCTTTTTTCCTAAAATTTCAGTAACTTTTTTCAGTTTCAATTAAGACTTCTGATTGATAGTGTAGTCAACGAAAGTGTTAGAAGTTTTTGATTTGCGTACGGTAAATATTTTTTACGTAAGTCTTTTTAATCTGTTTTATCTAATGCTAATATCGTGACCACGGTAGACTTGGAAGTCTATTGAACGGATGTTGAAGTCGTATTTGGAGGATCTTAGATCCTTAAAGTGAATAATCGTTAACCAGACAGGGAGTGAGCAGGATGTTCAAAATATTACATTGGATTGTAGTGTCACGATCGCAAGTATTGATGGAATTGCTCGCAGGACGTTGGCCGCAGGAGTTTCTCGTTAAGTTGACCCAAGTCAGCCCTGATGAGATGTGTGAGAAAATCAAAGAAAATAATGCCTCCATGGTCGTGATCGATTTAGCGACTGTTGATCTTCAAAAAGCCCATCAATTTCAACGTTTACTTGCCCGTGAGCAACCGAGTGTGCGAGTTGTCTATTTACAGTTCCCTAAACAAGTGGATGCACGTTTCTTAATGCAAGCTGCCACAACTGCAGGGGTGTTTTATCTCGATGCAGGTTTAACTGAGATAAGCCTCGGACTCTCGAATATTTTACGAGGTCATAGGGTCATTCCAATTCAGCTCATTAATGGGGTAAATGATGATTTTGGATTGTTCGAAGACACTGAACCGTTAACTATCCGTGAGCGTGAAGTATTACAAGCATTGTTGACGGGAAGTACTAATTTAGATATCGCTAATCAGTTGTTTGTCAGTGAAAGCACGATAAAAACCCATTTGTACCGAGTATTCCGTAAAATTGGAGTGTCTAGCCGTGGTCAAGCGATTGCGTGGGCACAAACCTATTTGCACGATGTGGTGGTTTAAGTCGATATCAGTATTGATATACAAACGTATATACGTTTAAGTTAAGTCTTATCTCAGATAAAAGGGGCTAAAGCCCCTTTTATTATTTCTCAAAAGTAGTCTTAAGCCGAAAGCCTATTAACGTCCAAGCCAAGCCGCTATTTTGCTTTTGTCACGAATGGATAGGGCGACAGTATCCTTAGGCGCGGCAGTTATCATCAATTCACCCGTCATCAATTCATCCCGTCTAAACCAATGTAAATCCAACGATTCACCCAGCGGATACTGCTGTAGCTGCGCCTCAAATTGTCCTGTGACTTGTAGGTTATCCGCGGCAATTAACACATCACCTGCACTTAACCCTGCAAGGTGTGCAGGGCTGCCTTGGGTGACAGTCACGATTTTTAATCCAACAGGTGCTGCTTGGGTTTTCGCGCCGAATGCAATCTCATAACCTTTCGCTTGCCCGCCGCCCACATCTTGCGCACCTTGACTGGATCGAAGACTCAAGTTGACCCCAAATTCGGCGAGTAAAGCCGCTAACGGAATATCGTCCGTACTATCTAAGTAGGCAAACAGATCTTGGCAATCACGACCAAGGAGTCGTTCAACGATGGCTTGATGGCAAGTATCTGTGGTGCCTTTATCTTGCAGAGCATATTCCTGCCATAAAATCTGCATAACATGGTCGAGATTGTATTTGCCCTGGGTTTCGCTGCGCAGGGTTAAATCTAAATACAGCGCAAACAGAGCCCCTTTAGTGTAATAACTGATGATGGCATTTTGTGCGTTTTCATCCTGCTTGTAGAACTTAGTCCAAGCATTAAAGCTTGAGTCCTTAACACTTTGTTTAAAGCGTCCCTGGCTGCGATAGACACGGGTGAAGGTTTCACTCAGCATATCTAAATAGCTTTGTTCATCTACCAGACCTGCACGATAGGTAAGAAAGTCATCGTAATAGGAGGTGATGCCTTCATAGGCCCATAATTGTGGCGTATAGGTTTCTGCATCAAGTTTATAGGGTAAAAAGCATTCAGGCTTAATGCGCTTAACGTTCCAGCTGTGGAAATACTCGTGGCTGCACAGGGATAAATAAGTGCGATAGTCATTATTGATTGGCATATCTAGCGACAGCGGTAAGTCTTTGCGTGAACACATTAATGCAGTAGAAGCTCTGTGCTCTAAACCGCCAAAGCCATTGTCTAATATTGTGGTCATAAACAAATAACGCTTAAACGGTGCAGGCGTACCAAAGAAGTTAATCTGATACTCACAAATGGTCTTTAAATCTTGGCAGAGCCTTGGCATGCAAGCACGGTGGCGACCATTGAGTACGATATCATGCCTCACGCCACAGGCATCAAAACTTCCTAAGGTGAATAAACCCATTTCCACCGGATGATCTATGAGCTCGTCATAGCTTTTAGCTGAAAATTGGCCGAAGGCAAAATCGTCACCACTGGTGCGAGTCATGCTGGTAGCAAGGCGCCAGTCACTTAATGTTGACTCTGTTGGTGGATCTATAGAGACGGTGTGTAAAGTGTCTTCAAAATCATGGGCAGATAAAAACACGCTACTGCCGTTAAAGAAGCCGTGGGTCATGTCCAAATGCGCGGTGCGCACCGACAGATCCCAAGCATACACTTGATAAGTCAGAATAATTTCGCTGCTATTATTGTCAACCGACCAAGTTTGTTTATCTAGTTGGGTGAGCTTAAGCGTTTGGCCTTGTGCATCTTGTGCCTTGAGTTCAATGATATTTTTGGCAAAGTCGCGCACCATATAACTGCCGGGCAGCCAAGCGGGTAGGCTAAATACCTGCACTGGCTTGGGTTGTGATAATGTCATAGTGATAGCGAATAAATGGGCTTTCGGATCGATGGGGATTATCTGGTAATGGATCATATTTATCCTGCAAAACCTGAGTGTTTTAATGGTGGCCATGCTGCCAAAAATGCCTGCAACTGGCAAATGAAAAGCAAAATATCTGCAGACACAAAGTATTGAATTGCTAGTATACTATGCCAACTAACCCAAGGAGGACGCCCCATGGCCGAAGAAACGATTTTCAGCAAAATTATTCGTCGCGAAATTCCCGCGGATATTCTGTATCAAGATGAACTTGTGACTGCCTTTAGAGACATTTCCCCTAAGGCGCCAACGCATATTTTGATTGTGCCGAATCATTTGATCCCAACGGCGAACGACATGAAAGCCTCTGATGAGCCGGTACTTGGCCGTATGATGACGGTTGCGGCTAAATTGGCGGCTGAAGCGGGTATCGCTAAAGATGGCTACCGACTGATCATGAA
The DNA here is from genome assembly GCF_025654465.1 of Shewanella sp. SM101. Classification (NCBI taxonomy): domain Bacteria; kingdom Pseudomonadati; phylum Pseudomonadota; class Gammaproteobacteria; order Alteromonadales; family Shewanellaceae; genus Shewanella; species Shewanella sp. SM101. The sequence continues at coordinate 28,642 of NZ_JAKKRH010000029.1, read as the reverse complement.
CTGCAATCAACACGGTGGACAAGAAGTCTATCACATTCATTTCCACCTTGTGGGCGGGGAGCCTCTGGGGCCCATGTTGAGCCAAGGCAAATGAAGGTCAATTCGGATTTTTTCCCGTTGACCCAAATGGCGCAGCGGTTTGTGGATCAATTAGCTCAGTGTCGTCGCCTCGGTTTAACCGTATTGGAGGCGAGTGAGCACCATGTGTTGATTGAGTTGCCCTACAGCACTGAATTAATTGGGTATCCCGATACCGGTGTTATCCATGGCGGGGTGATCACTACTTTAATGGATACCGCGTGTGGCAGTGCAGTCGTGAGCGCTATTTTCCATAAATTCAAATTATTAGAAATATCACCCACGCTCGATTTGCGGGTGGATTACATGAAGCCCGCTCAGCCCCATAAGCCAGTGTTTGGATTTGCTGAATGTTACAAGTTGTCTTCTAATATTGCCTTTACCCGTGCAATTGCTTACCAAGACAGTATCGACGATCCCATCGCCCATGCCGTCGGCTCTTTTATGCGGATAAGCCCTGAAATGGTTGGTGATGCCTTTAGGCAAGCGTTAATGGGTGAAGCCGTGCCTGCGATAGGAGAGAGTGATGAGCGCAAATAATTCGATACTAGATGCAGCCAGTACAACTCAAAACGCACAGGTTAAAGCGCCTATTGATGTGCAAGGTATAGTTAAACGCGCCACTGAACTTAATGATTTTGGCCATTTACTTGAACACGTTCCCTATGCCAAATTTATTGGCATGAAGGTGGAGCGTTTTGGTGATGAACTGATTTTTAAATTGCCCGCTAAAGACGACAATATCGGTAATCCTGTATTGCCCGCTATTCATGGCGGCGTGATTGCGGGCTTTATGGAAATGTCAGCGATAGTGCAGTTAATGGTATTTATGCAAACGGCAAAGGTGCCTAAAGTCGTTGATTTTTCAATCGACTATTTACGTGCAGGTCTGCACAAGGATAGTTTTGCTGAGTGTCGTATTACCCGTCAGGGTCGACGAGTCGCCAACGTGAATATTGATTGTTGGCAAACCAATCGTAAGCAGCTTATTGCTACGGCACGGGCACATTTTTTGATTGATTAATCTGATTAAGTTTAGATTGATGAAGCATGACTGATTCACTATTTTAGATTGAGAATGCTTTATTTAACCTATGTTATTAAGCATGAGTTCAGCACTGTTCGATTAGTTTGTCGTTTAATGGGAAATGATGCGCTAGCTGCGTATTTTGTGGCGTGACTAGGAGAAATATATGAAACAAGTTTATACAGGGTTATTACTGGCCGCAGCGCTTACCTTAGGTGCTTGTGCCTCACATACCGCAGGGATTTCAGTGAGCTCACTGGGTGAAACCCGCGTCGATAACTCCAGCTTTGCCAGAGATATTGCGGTACAGAGTGTGGATGCACGCCGAGTCGGTGATTTCGTGCAGGGCTCAGCGTTGATTGTTAGCAAATCCTCTTCCGATATGCGTGTGCAATATAAATTCACTTGGTACGATGCCAGCGGCTTTACTATCGAAGATGAAGCGACCAGCTGGAAATCTGTGAAATTACATGGTAAACAGCAATTGCAAGTCGGCGCTGTTGCACCTAATGCCCAAGTGGTTAAATTTGATGTATACGTGCGTGAAACCTTTTCAAACTAAGCTTGAGTTTACTTCTGTTTAGTTTATTCCGTGTTTAATTGATTTTTTGATATTAAACCCGTTCTAAAATGGCTTACTTCTTTTAAGGAGTAAGCCTTTTTATTCGTTTTACATCAACTTTCAATGACCTTAAGGTCACTCAAATGTTATTAGCTTTCGTCTTTTTGACATTGAAAGTTGCGATAAATCACCCATTTTTAAGCAAAAAGGTTTACGGCAAGGTGAAATCCGGACTTTAGTCCTAAATACATTTAGTGATTGAGCACTACTATCAGCATATTACCACATGAGGATAGAAAGATGACTGCTCATATTAATGCTCAACCTACTGATTTTGCTGAAACTGTTATTATGCCGGGTGATCCACTCCGTGCTAAATATATCGCTGAAACCTATCTTACCGATGCCGTAGAAGTCACGAATGTTCGCAATATGCTTGGTTACACGGGCTTTTACCAAGGACAGCGCATTTCCGTTATGGGTCATGGTATGGGTATTTCATCTATGGTGCTCTATGGCCATGAGCTGATTAATTATTTTGGCGTGAAACGCATTATTCGTATTGGCAGTTTAGGTGCAACACAAAAACATGTACAAATGCGAGATGTCATTTTAGCCCAAGCCGCAGGCACGGATTCACCTACTAACGCTAAGCGTAGTAGTGGCTACCAAATGGCAACTTCTGCGACCTTTTCTTTATTGCATAAAGCCTATACAACAGCGAATGAGAAAGGCATTAGTGTAAAAGTTGGCAATATCTTTAGTGGTGATCTTTATTACGATCCCGATGAAGATATGATCCCCGCACTTGAACGTTTTGGGGTATTAGGTATTGATATGGAAGTGGCGGGGCTTTATGGATTGTCACACCAACAAGGTATCGAATCATTAGCCATTTTAACGGTATCGGATCATTGTTTAACCGGTGAAGAAACTACGGCCGAAGAACGCCAACTCTCTTTTAATAATATGATCGAGCTCGCGTTAGAAACCGCCCTCAATTAGGTTTAAAGCCATCCTTTGAACCCTTAGCATTTCACTTATGGAATGACATAATGAATAATAAAATTACTTTAACAGCCATCAGTTTTCTCGCCAATTTTATTATGGCGGGCTTTGCGACCCAATTTGGGATGTTGATTGAACCCATAGCTGAGAAATTTGCCGCTAATGTTAACGAAGTTGCATCAATTTTTTCATTGCTTAATGGCGGTGCACTCGCGGGAACGATTGCTGCATTTTTCTTTATTGAAAAAATGGGTATCAAAAGAATGACCTTGATAAGTTACAGTCTGGTTGCTCTTTCTGCTCTGGCTTTACATCTAACCAGTTCCCTACAAGTTGTGATGGTAGCAATGACCTTAATTGGTTTTTGTGGCGGTATCGGTCTATGTATTGCTGGTACGATTGTGGTGTCTGTGTGGCAAGAGAAATTACAAAGCACAATGTTAGTGGTGCAAGATGCAACGTTTAATATTGCAGGCGTTATTTTTCCATTGATAACGACTTATGCATTAACAAATTCATTATCATGGAGTTATAGCTATTTAGCCGTAGGTTTAGTGGCGTTCGGTACAGTCATTATTACCTTGTTCACTCATTTCTCTATTTGCGAGCAATCTTCTACAACACAAGAGAAACAACAGTCTGAATGGAATCTCGGTATTATTAGTGGAGGTATTGGTTTATTTTTAGGAATGTTGGCTTTATATACTTTTTTAACTTGGGCACCTTTATTTGTAAAACAAAAATTTGATATTCCGTTTGAAGATGCCGGTAATATTATTACCCAGTATTGGTCCGCTGCGCTAATTGGGGCGTTAATTTCGACTGTGATTGTGACTCGTGTAAAAATTCACCATTTCTTAGTCGGTATTATTGCTTTAGCTATGGTGATCACCGCTGCCATTGTCAGTACCAATAATCTTAATTGGATAGCTTATTTAACCTATGGTTACGGTTTTGTGTGTGCCGCGCTTTATAATGCATTTATTGCTTATGGCGTGTCTTTTGTAAAAAAAGCCAGCAGCAAAAATGTGTCATATATTCTTATTAGCGGAAGTGCTGGGGCGATGTTTAGCCCAGCCATCAGTTCTTTCTTTGAACGTATTATCGGATTACAAACAGTGATGTATGTGATACCTCTGCTTTACGCAGCGATATTTATGCTATTGATCGTTTCAAGTCGGATGAAATCGGCTATGGAACAACACTCTCCATCGGTAAGTTAATTTACCTGTGCATCCATCCCACACTCGGTTGTTAAATTAAGTCGAGTGTGGGTTATGTTGAAAGCGGTTATATACCTGCTTCAACAAATTTCTTGAGTGCGTTGAGATCACAAATCCGAATGCCATCTTTTTTCCGCTCAATTAAGCCTCGTTCCTCAAGATTTTGTAGCGCCCGACGGTAGACTCGGTCGGTAGTACCAAATCGTTCAGCCTCTAAATAGCGTTTACTAAAGCCATCTACGGGCAAGTCATTTAAGTATTCATGGTAAATATCAAATGCCACGTTATAACTGATGGGATAGAGCAGTCGTCGAGTAAAAATATCCACTGTGTCTTGGTAGTCAATCGCAATTGCACTAGCGAAAAATAGCGCGAGTTGAGGATGCTGACCGAGGCAATGTTGTAGTTTTTCAGCGCTAATCAACATGATTTCTAAGGGTTCACTGGCAATAATGTCTAGTTGACAGTGGTACTGGGTGAAGAACTCCATTTCGCCAAACAGTTGTGAATCACAATCAATAGTACCTAATTGAAAACACCGACCATTTCTCGCGGTATGGCCGAGTGATACGCGACCTTGCTTCACCAATACAAGTGATGCCATCGCTTCCCCCTGCGTCATGAGGTGAGCGCCTTTTTTGAGCATTTTTATTTCGCTGATGCAGCTAAGTACAACCGCTTCAATAAGTGGATAATCTTGCTCCCATCGCTGGCTATAACGCCCTTTCGATAAAGGTTTTAGCTGCATCGACTATGATCCTCTTACTGTGTTCGAAATTGCGACCTTCTATAGCATTATCATGATAGGCGGTCAAATGGACGAAAGGATTTAGGCGGCTACTAAAGATATTTTCATCATACGGACTGAAGGGCAGTGGTTTTCGCGACATTTAATTGAATCGCAGAGATAAGAGTGCCCACTTTTTATTTCCGTCATGTATACTAGGCGCCGCCAAGGGGTGTTTGTTGTGCATTAATGTTACTCTGATTTTAACGTTAACGGCTGCAAACTGAGATGTCATCTGACGAACCCTTAGAACCTGATCCGGCTAATACCGGCGTAGGAATGGGCCAATCAACAGCACACTTCTGAATCGCTTATTCGTTGCCGGATCTCAAACATTATATTTGAGGTCCTATGTCAAACCGTAAAACGTCAAACCATCAATCCCCATTTTCAACCGTATCGCCAAGCTTATTTTTAGCCCGAGCGCCGCTGGCATTAGCCATCGCCGCAGCGCTGAGCACCCCTGTTTTTGCACAAACCGACGCTATCGATAAACCCGATCCCAGCACTGAGATGGAAGTCATGGTGGTGACGGCGGATTTTCGCAGTTCAAGCTTAGAAAAAATGCCCTCCAGTATTACCGTTATCGACAGTCAAAAAATTCAAGATGAAAGTGCGCAACACTTTGAAGATTTGCTTAATTCTATCGCCAATTTTAACTGGTCAGGTGGAAGCTCTCGGCCGAAATATTTTCAAATTCGCGGCGTAGGTGAGCAAGAGCAATACCAAGGCGCACCTAATTCTTCCGTGGGTTACATCATAGATGATATCGATTTATCCGGTATTGGTATGGTGTCGAGCATGTACGATTTACAGCAGGTCGAAGTGCTTCGTGGACCGCAGGGGACGCGTTACGGCGCGAATGCCTTAGCGGGATTGATTTATCTGAAGAGTAATGATCCCACCGATGTGTTTGAGCATGGCGGTGAAGTGTCGTTAGGCGATGATGATTTACGCACTTTTAGCGGTTTCAGTTCAGGCCCATTAACGGATTCTGGCAAGCTGCTTTATCGTGTGTCAATGCAGCAACATCAGCAAAATGGTTACTACGATAACCTGTATTTAGGCCGTGATGATACCAATGGTCGCGATGAATTCAGCGGCCGCGCTAAGCTGCGCTGGTATGCGACAGATGATTTGCAGTTTGATTTAACTGTGCTGCATGCCGATTTTGATAATGGCTATGATGTGTGGAGTTTAACCAATTCACCAACCCAGACAACATCGGATCAACCGGGTGTCGATAGCCAACGCACCACAGGCGCGGGTTTTAAAGCGACCTATTCTGGTGCAGAAAACTTCGAATTAACTTCGTTAACCTCTTTTGCGAATACCGATCACCATTACAGTTACGATGGCGATTGGGCTAACTCAGAATATTGGGCCTCTAAGCAATGCAATGATGACAATGGCAATCTGGCGCCGTGTCAATACGATTATTTTTGGGATAAAACGGGTCAGCGTAAAACCGCGTCGCAAGAGTTTCGCCTAAGTTCTACCGAGCAGGGCCGTATTTTTGCAGAGAGTACTGATTGGTTGCTTGGTGTGTATGCCATGAATCTGAAAGAAGATAACCAATTGTATTCTGAATACAATGCTTCGCCGGATGAAGTCTTAGACTCAGAGTATGAGGCGACAAACTATGCACTGTTTGGTCAGCTCGATACGGATTTGGGCTCAAATTATGCTTTATCTGTGGGGCTACGTTTAGAGCGCCGCAACAGCCATTACTCTGATACGAATAACGATAATTTCGACCCGAGCGAAACCATGTGGGGCGGTCATATTGCTGTGAGTAAAGTGCTGAACGACTCGCACAATGCTTATGTCCGAGTCGCACGCGGTTACAAGGCGGGCGGTTTCAACATGACTTTACCCGTCGAATTGAACGATAAAAAAGAGTTTAGTACTGAGACGCTCTATAACTATGAAATCGGCCTTAAATCCCATTGGTTAGCGGGACTTATCGATACTAATTTGGCGCTGTTCTATATGGACAGACAAGATCAACAGGTGGCTGCATCACAGCAAGATCCCGATAAACCACAGCGTTTTATCTTGTTCACTGAAAATGCAGGCAGTTCGAATAACTATGGCGCTGAGTTAGATGCAACCTGGTATGCCACGGATAATCTGCAAGTTTACTCAAGCTTAGGTTGGTTAGAAACGGCCTACGGTGACTACCAGTATCAGGATAAATATGGTACTGAGGTGGATTTAACTGGCCGCGATCTGGCCCATTCTCCACATCTTACCTACAGCCTTGGTGGGACTTATCGTGCTAATTCGGGTTGGTTTGCTAACCTGAATCTTAGCGGTAAGAGTGAATTCTATTATTCAGACAGCAATGAATCCCGCTCTGAACCCTACACTATCGTCAATGCCCGCGTAGGTTATGAGGCGAGCGCATGGTCGGCATATTTGTGGGGACGCAATCTGTTTAATGAAGAATACGGTGTGCGTGGCTTCTATTTTGGCAATGAGCCAGATAACGGTTGGGCGGAAAAGCAATATATTCGTTACGGCGATCCGCGTCAGATTGGCGTAACCTTTAACGTTAAGTTTATGTAATAGCTCATTTTAAAATGAGCATAATCATTTAAGTGTTAACTGAACTGTAGCCCAGTATTTGGGCTACAGCCTTACTTCAGAATATCAAGGAATTAAAATGAAACTGACCGCAGAAATTAGCATGTATCCCTTTAATGAAAATTACCTCGATCCTATCAAGTGGTTTATTGGCCGCGTGGATAGTTATCCCAATATCGAGCGCGTGACTAATGCGATGGCAACTCAAGTGTGCGGCGATTATTTAGATGTGATGACTATGCTGGCGACCGAGATGCAAGCGGCCCATGAGAAGTGGGGCAAGGCGGTATTTGTGTGTAAGTTTATCGGTGGTGAGCTGAATTTAGCCCACAGCGAATAATGATTGACCGCCATGTAAGCGACAAATAGGCAATGAGAACAACACTATGACAGATTTATGGTTAACCTTGGTCGAGAGCGTTAATACGGCCTTTGGTGAAGTCCATGTGATGACCGTATGGGAAGCCCTCGCGGTATTGTTGGCGATGGCATATTTACTGCTGGCGATGAAGGCCAATGTGTGGTGCTGGGCGGCGGCCTTTGCCAGTACCGCCATTTACACTGTGTTGTTTTGGAAGGTGTCGCTACTGATGGAGTCTGTGCTTAACGTCTATTACATGGCGATGGCGCTCTATGGATATTGGCTCTGGACCCAAGGTGGTGATAAGCATCAAGGCGTAAAAGTGACCACTTGGCCATTGAAAACCCATTTAAAGTTGATCGCACCGACGGGCGTGATTTCGCTTTTGGTTGGTCACGGCATGGCGACGTATACCCAAGCCGCATTCCCGTATCTAGATGCGGCGACAACCTGTTTCGCCGTGATGACGACTTATTTAGTGGCAAAAAAGGTACTTGAGAATTGGCTTTATTGGGTGGTTATCGACATAGTGTCGATTTACCTTTATCTCAGCAAAGGCTTGATGCTGACATCCTTGTTATTCGTGCTTTATGTGGGTCTGGCGGTCGTGGGGTATTTCCTGTGGCGAACCGCGTTAGCCGACGCCCGTGAAGCTAATACCTTGAAGTTACTCAGTTAATGCTCGATATAAACGCCTCGATGCAGCGCTCAGCAGGCGAGCCATTCAAAGCACTTTACCCCATACTCAAAAGTGCAGGGCTAGTTAACGTGTTAAGTATTCATGAGCTTGCGGGCGGCTTAAGTAATCACAACTATAAAATCACTACGCCCACAGGCAGTTATGTGCTGCGGGTGAATGCGGATGCGGCGGACAGTTTTTGCAACCGCCAGCAGGAGCGTTTTTACTGGCAGCAATTGGCTCAAGCTAAACTTGCTCCTGAACTGTTGTGGGTGAGTGAAGATGAGCGTTATTACCTCAGTGATTTTATTGAAAGTGATTATATTGAAAGTGACGATCTTGAAAACGAGGTCTTAATCCACTGGCCAGCGTTAGAGCGCCAAACGAGTGCTGCTGATTTTGTGCTGGGGCAATCGACGTTTAACTATTCACAGTTTCCGGCAGCAGAACAAGAAACGCATCCTAACCAAGCCCATTGTTTGCTATTGGCGTTATTGCTGCAATTACGCGATCTGCCTACAGGGCCTTATGCTATTAGTATCACTGAGCAGTGGCAGGAATATCACCAGCAAATGCTTGTCTATCAGGCTTCTGCAACATTTAGTGAGCCTGTATTAAGGCGAGCTGTGCCATTGAAGCAGGGTAGTGATATTGGTGATAGCAATACTCACGATTGGAATGAGCGGGTGGCTAAGCTGCTTGCAATTCAAATCGAAATCAAACATTGGTGTGATGAGTTAGCAGCCTGCATAATCAAGCCACAGTTTTGCCATCGCGATCTTAATCCCCATAATTTGTTACTTAAAAATAACCGCTTGTGTTGTATCGATTTTGAGTATGCGACGGCGTCGCATCCACTGTGTGAGTTGGCTGTAGTGTTAGCGACCCATGCGTTAACGCCCTATCAGCAAAGTGTGTTGGTGAAACAGTATCTGAGTGGACATCCTTATGTTACTGCACAAGCCGTAACGGCAGTGCCTGCTGCTATTGACATGTATTGGGTATTTGCTTGTTACTGGGCATTATTGATGGCAGCGCAAACAGAACCCAGTCGTAGCGCCGACTACCTTGCTTGGTTTGATAGCTTCTGGCCGCTGATCACCCCCAAATAGTCATTATTGCGTGTGCTTAGTTTCCATCTGATGATAATGGTTCAGTCCCTTATGGCATTGACCGCGCTATGGTGGGACATGCGGGTATAACATACTGAAAACCTTTATTAGATAAACTTGTTTGATATAAAAAGCAACTTTATATAGTCTCAAGCGTCTTATTAGCAACAATTCTAGGATGGATTATTCAGTATGAAAAAAGGCGTGATGCTACTTGTGTGTCTCTTAGGCTTAAGCGCCTGCTCCACTAAATTCAGTTACCATTTCCTCGACTGGGCCATCGGCTGGGAGCAAGAGGATTATGTTACCTTAGATAAATCTCAGCAAAAGGCATTCGATTCCCTCATTGAAAAATTTGTCATTTGGCACCAATCCAAAGAGTTAGCTCATTATGTGGTGCAATTGACCGAAGTCGAAGGCCTCATAAAAACCAATACGTTAACGCCAGTGCTATGGGCAGACCATGTGAATATTGCTAAGCGGCATTGGTTTCGATTGTTTGAGTTCGCCTTGCCCGAGCTTCTACCTATTATAATGTCTTTGTCCGATGAACAGGTGAAGCAGATCCTCACAAAATTACGGGAGGAAGAGCAGGAGCTCGTTAAAGAATTTGCGGGAAAAACCCCTGAACAGTTACAAAAAGATGCCGATGAAAACCTTCAAACCCAATTTGATGATTGGCTTGGAAGTGTAACTGCGGAGCAAAAAGTGCTTATTCACCAATATAATCAACAGCGTTTATCTACCTTAGATATGTGGCTTGAGTACAGGCACGAATGGTTACGCCAGTTTGAGGTTGCACTGGGTCAGCGTGCCGATAAAGCATTATTAACCGAGCGTTTAACCTTGCTGATGACGCAGCCCGATGAGCTTAAGTCAGAACAACATAAAGTGTTTTTACGTAAAAATACTGAGGCATTTGGGACTTTGCTGTTGGCAATGAATGCGAGCTTATCGGAGCAGCAGTCTAAGCATTTTTATAAAAAGTTAGGTGGACTCATTCAAGATCTCAAGGAACTGAATCAGGAAGCGATTGAAAAAGAAGCCTAGGCCATGAAAGATTTATTACCTTGCTAGGGTCTATTCCTGCAAGCCAATAAATCAGCCTACTAACGACTAAATAGAGACCTTATGCCACTCGTATCCCTTTATCAGAAACTGCTCAATATGAGCCGCTATTTCGAAGGCTTAGCACCATTAGCCCTTAGGATTTACCTTGCACCTGTGTTAATACAAGCAGGCTATAACAAGCTCGCTCACTTTGAAGATACGGTTGCTTGGTTTGCCAATCCCGATTGGGGCTTAGGTCTGCCAATGCCGGCGTTAATGGCAGGACTGGCGGCGGGAACTGAGTTCTTTGGCGCTATCTTGTTACTGCTTGGGCTCGCGACGCGACTGATTTCAATCCCTTTAATGATCACTATGCTGGTCGCCGCATTGACTGTGCATTGGCCAAATGGTTGGTTAGCGATTGCCGATGGTAGTTCTTGGCTAGCCAACGACAGAGTGCTTGAGGCAGGGGATAAACTGATAAAAGCCAAAGAGTTATTGCAGGAGCACGGTAACTATGACTGGCTGACCAGTTCAGGTAATTTTGCTGTGCTTAATAATGGTATTGAGTTTGCGATCACCTATTTTATTATGTTGCTGGCGCTTTTTACCTTAGGCGGTGGTCGTTACACTAGCCTAGATTATTTCATCGCTAAGCGCTGTGGGATTAAGTAAGCTTTTCTTAAACGGGCCCAATTGTTAACTGCATCAGATTTTCAAGCGCATTTAATTTTGCAGCCCACTCGATTGTTAAGTGCACTCAACAAGTTAAATCCCACTCAAGCGGTGGGATTTTTTTATGCCTCTTTGTCAGCAATTTGCTATGCTTGAGCGCAATTTATATCGAACTAGGATAAGAACTTGGACGCTATTGAACTTTTACTCACTCGCCAATCAACCCCACGATTAACTGCTCCTGCTCCAGATGCGAGTCAATTAAAAATCATCTTAGATGCTGCCATTCGTGTGCCAGATCATGGCGCCTTAGCGCCATGGGAATTTATTATTGCCGCAGGACAAGGGTTAGAGACCTTGGCAGATATCTTTGTTGAGGCAGCGAAAGCGAACGGCGCCGATGAGGATTTTGTCAATAAAGCTAAGGGTATGCCAATGCGTGCGCCTATGGTGATTACTGTCGTGGCGAAAACGCAGCAACATTCCAAAGTCCCCGTACTTGAACAGCTCATTGCAGCGGGTTGCGCGACCATGGCGATGCAGCAGGCTGCCTTCGCCTTAGGTTTAGGTGCCGTGTGGCGTACAGGGGATTTTGCCTTTGATGCGAATGTGAATGTTGCTTTAGGTCTTGAGCCACACGATCAAATTGTCGGCTTTTTGTATGTGGGGACGCCAGCCGTTACCGCTCCCAAGAAACCGCAAAAGGACGGCAGTCAGTACGTCCGTTATTTATAAATCCGCCTCTTTTTTTAGTGGAGAAATTCTATGCAAGTTGCGCGTACTCCTAGACTCATCCTGCGGCAGTTAACCCCAGCCGACGCTTCTTTTATGTTAGTCTTGCTCAATAGCCAAGGCTTTATAGAGAATATCGGGGATAGAGGAGTACGCACACTTGTGCAGGCTAAGGATTATATCGTCAATGGACCGATGAAAAGTTATGCCGAGTGCGGTTTTGGTTTTTATGCTGTAGTGCTCGCCGAGAATGGATTCACTATTGGCATCTGCGGTTTAATCAAACGGCCGACACTGGACAATGTCGATATAGGCTATGCTTTTTTGCCGCAATATTGGGGCAAGGGCTATGCATTCGAAGCGGCTAAAGCCGCTTTTGACTTAGGTAAAAGTTTAGGTATTGAGCGTATTGTCGCGATTGTTAGCAGTCATAATAGTGCTTCAAAAGCTTTGCTGAACAAACTTGGATTACACTTTGAGCGTTGTTTGCAGCTTAGTGATCATGATGCGCCTGTTGAACTGTTTGGTTAATGTTAACGTGTTGTTTGTATAGGTTTTTATTTTATTGTAATTCCGTCTTCTTTATTCTAGAATTTCGCAAAATTTATCGTTGAGATATGGCAATCATATCTCTTATCGACGCCCCTCGAAAATCAGGCTCACTTAATCCCTCCTTGAGCCCTTGAGTACAGCAAAAGCGTAGCCCTTTTTTGGATGTAGCATAATGGTTTCGCAATTAAGTGAAGCAATGCTGGACGTGATCGCTGATGCCTTGGTAGACAAAGGCTATATCTTTTTATCTGACTTAGTTCCTTCCTGTATTAGCCAAGTACTATTGGAAAAAATTCAATCAACTGAAATATATGAATTAAAAGCTGCCTCTATTGGTCGAGGTTCTGAACAGCACTTAAATCCAGACATTCGTCGTGACAGAATACAGTGGCTAGAAGAGCAAAATGAGCCCGATGCCCAGTATCTTGAGTTGATGACACAACTCAAAAATGGCTTGAATCGTCGCTTGTTTATGGGCTTATTCGATTATGAAAGCCACTATGCGGTATATCAGCCTGGGGCCTTTTATAAAAAACATGTTGATGCGCTAAAAGGCAGCCAAAATCGTATTTTAACCACAGTGTTTTTCTTAAATCCTGACTGGAAAGCGGCAGATTGTGGTGAGTTGATTATCTATGATGAAGCCGATATTGAGATTGAGCGCATCGCGCCTAAAATGGGCCATTTTGTGATTTTCCTCAGTGAGCGTTTTCCCCATGAAGTGACTAAAACCTTGGCCCAGCGTAATAGCATTGCGGGCTGGTTTAGGGTCAGTAACAGCGTGCATGGTTTTTAGCTTTAGCTTTTAACTTCACCAGATAACAAACGCCTAAATGCTGCCCACAGGTTTAGGTGTTTTTGCTCTCGATTGCCGCTTTTGGTCATCGTCATCATCAATCATCAATCACCAATCACCAATCACTTATCGCGACTGCGCAATGTCATTGGCTATTTCTCGGATATTGATTGGCCATATCACGGCGTGTTCTTCCGCAGCAGTATTTATTCCAACCTGTTTTAACTGCCTTCTACTCATTTTTTCAATTTTTTTTACATTCTTAAGCTTTAGGTAATCTAAGCCGCCGACAATGGAATGAATTTGTCCAATCATGCTGAAAATAGGGTATTTTTTTATTCTCGTTTAATGTTAGGCTAGATAAAAACGTGCGCTACAACACACTTTTCTATCATCTAACGGAGGCGATACTGTGGGCTGTGAAGATAACTTAGGTTGTTTAAGTGGTGAGCATATTGTACTTGAGCCCTTATCTTTGTCCCATGTGGCGGCATTGAGTCTCGCCGTTACAGATGGTCAACTTTGGCGTTTATGGTTTACCAGTGTCCCTGAGCCAACTGAGATGAAGCTCTATGTGGCTAAAGCACTCGAAGAAAAAGCGCGGGGCCTGAGTTTTCCCTTTGCGGTGCGGGATAGAGTGTCAGGGGAAATCGTCGGATGCACGCGAATTTGCAACTGGGAGTCTGATAATCGTCGTCTTGAGATTGGATACACTTGGTATGCTAAACGTGCCCAGCGCACTGGGATTAATACTGAAGCTAAACTGCTGTTATTGACCTTTGCTTTTGAAACCTTAGACGCCATTGCCGTTGAGTTCCGTACTCACTGGCATAATCAAGCTTCGAGACAAGCCATTGCAAGACTGGGCGCTAAGCAAGATGGTGTATTGCGAAATCATAAGATTCTTAAGGACGGCACTATCCGCGATACCGTGGTGTATTCCATTATTGATACCGAGTGGCCAACGGTGAAAAACAGTCTGCAATTTCGATTGCGACAACGACCGCCAACACTCTAATGATAAATAGGAAAGGCCCATGGCAAGCATTATAACTCGAGTAGATGTGACTCATGTCCATGAGGTTGCAGTGTTATTCAATGAGTACCGACAGTTTTATGGGCGTAGGGATGATCTCGCGGCTGCGGAGCAGTTTATTCATTCAAGAGTGTCAGATGGCTCATCAGTGATATTTATAGCCAAAGATAATCAAGGGCTTGGATTAGGTTTTGTTCAAATGTATCCCAGTTTTTCATCGTTACGCTTGGCCCCTATGTTGATCCTCAATGATGTGTATGTGACTCAACATGCCCGATGTGTCGGTATTGGGCGGGCGTTAGTGCTACAGGCCGCCAGTTATGCCAAAGCGCATAATATGAGTTATTTGATGTTAGAAACACAGCAAAAAAACCAGCGCGCGCAGGGCTTGTATGAAGGTTTAGGGTTTGTGCGTAACCAAGATTTTTATATCTACGAACTTGAGCTCCACCGAGGGCTTGAGTAGGTTTATTTATGGCGATTAAAAGGAAAAGTAACATGTTAACTCAGGTAAAAACGTTAGTATTAGGTGGTTTAGTCTTAAGTGCCAGTACTGCAGTTTGGGCTGATGAAGCAGAAAAAGCGTTTAGTAAAGAAGCCATTGAATGTGCCGCTTACTATCAAATTAGCTCAGAAGCCATTGGCGCGATGAATGCACCGCAAATGCAGGCCGTGGGTGAGCGTTTAAAAAGTTCTAAAATTGAGTCTGAGAATTTAGCTAAGAAATACAGCTCTGAAGCTGAGGTCACTCAAGCGGTTGCCGATGCTAAAGCCCGTCAAATCGAAAGCTTAGGGGGGTCAAGCAACTTAGGTGCGTTAATGGGTAAATATAAAGAAGAATGTAAAAACCTGTTAGCCGATCCACAAAAGCGCTTAAATTATTGGACTATGGCGACGATGTAATCGTAGGTTTTAGTCAGGGTAATCGTTTACGGATTGTGAAGAGAAGGAGCCTGATGGCTCCTTTTTTACGTTAAAGTACAAGCACTAAGGAGCTGGTGGAGTCATTCATATTGAGTCGGTTTTCCCATAGATTTTAGCCTCGTTTGGTTTAGGGGCTTAGAACCAAGTTGCTTATTTTCGCTCGGCTGAAACTCAACCGCAGTTTTTAGGGTCCAAGTTACATGGCCAAGTATTTAAGCCTTCGGTTTAAATTCTCCTCAGTTTTAAATTCTTAGTTCCGTTACGATATTCAAAGATAATCAAATATGAGTACCAAATAGGAGCACTATGGTATTAACAATAATGGCAGCGACTGTTTTGAGTGCTGGAGTCTGTGGGTACCATTTAATCTATGGTAAGCGGGTTTTATTAGCACCACTCTTGAAGGCGAATGTGTCACAGCAAAGCAAGCAAATGCTACTGTGCTTATTTCACTGCCAATCGGTATTTTTTGTGGTTTCAACGGCTGCACTTTTAGCCTGTGCACTAAAGGTAATCCCTGGGATGTATGCCTTTAGCCTGTTGTTATTCCTCGGGATGAACTATGGGATCTTTGCGATTTGGCAGTTTTACATTGCCACTCTGAGTCCACCAAATAGTGGTCAGATGATCATAGTGCAAGCGCTGATTTTCTTACTCATTGGTATTTTGGCTATGTTAGGGCCACTCTTGTCTGCCGCGTAAATTGCTCATGAGAACTTGATAAATCATCGCGATTGAAGCGTAAGAGTTTGAAAAACAAACAGTGAATTATGGGGTTAATTGAATACCGTATTGGGCGGCGAGTTCAGCGAGTTTACCATTATTGATGAGCAGTTCAATCCAGTGTGAGAGCCTTTTGCTATCGAGCTGTGAACTGGGGTTGAGTAAAATGCCATTGGCGTATTTTTGGTCCCATTCATCTGATATTAAAAGTAATTTTCTCTCTTCTGGATGAACCTTTAAATAATACTGTAAGTAAGAGTTAGTCACGGGCGCTAGGTCGGCGCGTTCACGTAGAATACTTTCGATAGAGGCGTTATTGTGACTGACGAACAAGGGACGAAATTGCTTTGCCAGCGTATTCGCATCGGTTTCAAAGTGGGCAAACTGGTAGTGATATCCTTTGATGAACGCAATTGACTTGTTGGTTAAGTTTTTGAAATAGCTTTGGTTATGAGCTTTAGTTTTAAGTGCAATAAAGACTTCACCATCTATCATATGTAGCGGAATAAACTGAGTCGCTATTTTTTGCCATCCCCAAGCGGGATTCTCAAAGAGCATCATGTCGAATCGACCTAAGGAATGGGCTTTATATCTGTGCTCAATACTGGTGACGGCAAATTTAAAGACCACTTCTTGTTGTACTTGATTTAATGCATTAATGATATCGAGTGTGAGACCTGTGTAACGGCTGTCTTGTTGTTGATGGACATAGGGAGCAAATTGATAACCACCGACATGAATTGTCGGAATTGACTCGGGAATCGCTGGCGACTGAACTTTATCTTGGGCGATAGCCGTGGTAAATGCGCTAATGCTTAAGGCTAAACAAAAGAGTAGACGACACAACTGGCTCAATATCATAGTCACCCCTTGTTATTTTTAGCATGAATGATTTTTTACAAGTATACACAATTTAATTTGTTCAATGCTGTCGATAAAGTGCGAATTTTAAATCTGTCATAGTAAGCTAGCGCAAACAGGATGAGGGAGATTTCACATTGAGCAAGATAAAATCTCAAGTGTGTGGTTGGGTTGAACAGGGACATATCACGCAAGAGCAGGCGAATAAGCTTTATCGACAGGTGACTGTCTTGCCGGATGGGTCGAGTTGGCGTCGCTTAATTGCTCATTTATTACTCTGGTTCGGTGCGTTAAGTTTTGCCTGTGGGGTGATTTTTTTCTTTGCCTATAATTGGCAATCTTTGGGGCGATTTGCCAAATTTGGACTGATTGAAGTGGCGATAATACTCGCTATCAGCGCATTTGCTTGGCTCTATTATCGTGCCAATATTTATTCCCCTGTTAGTTCTTATCGTAAAGACAGCACTTTTGGTGCGACGACCGCCAATGGCGTGCTACTGGCCGCAAGTGTGTTAGTTGGTGGCTTATTAGCGTTAGTTGGGCAAACCTATCAAACGGGCGCCGATCCTTGGCAGTTATTTGCGCTATGGGCATTCGTTATCTTACCCTTTGCTTGGGTGGCGGGATTTGATGGTTTGTGGCTGTTGCTGGTGGGATTGCTAAACCTCAGCATAGGGATATTTCTGGATTCCTTTTCCCATTTCTGGGGATTATTTTGGGGCGCTCAAGGACAATTGCTGATCTTTATCTGTTTGAATTTAATTATCTATTATGCTTTCGTACTTTTAGACAACAAAGTCGCGGGGCGCTGGCATGCGCCAATCCTTGAATATGTTTGTTCATTGTTTGCTATGGGCTGTTTTACTTGGTTAATCACTTGGCTTATTTTCGACGATTTCCTTGAACGTGACAGCTTCAGCACTGGGATTTTCTGTGGTTATTTTGCCCATCTTATATTCGGATTCGTTATTTTTCGTTATAGATTACCACGCATATATCCCTTGGCCTTGGGCGGTTTTAGCTTGATTGCCGTAGGCGCCGCGTTACTGATAAAGCTGATGTTTGAGGATAATGACCCCATAGGTGGATTTTTGTTTATTGGGCTTTATATCATTTTGGCAAGCACAGGTTTGAGTATTTGGTTGAGGGAGCTAAGCCGGAAACTTAAACCACAGTTTGTAGGAATCGCCAGCCAAGGGAGCGTGAGCGTGGGAGATGTTCATGAGCAACAATAATGGTTTACAGGATAGCGAAATGATCACTCGACCCTGCACTGATAGACTTAATTCAATCGACGCTTCGAGTGAATTAAGTCTAATCAAACTCTGGCAAGCTTTGTATGCCGAAGGCAATGTTAGTGCAGCTCAAATGTCAGAAGACCATGATATCCCTTGGTATATTGCCACTATGCAGGCGTTTGCTGCTTGGATAGCTGCGTTGTTTTTATTGAGCTTTATGATGGCAGCGTTTGGTGCCATTTTTGAGCATGTTGAAGAAGATGTCATTTTATTTATCGGCTTAACCTATTTAGCCTTGGGGATTGGGCTGTATTTTTTACCGCGGCAACAGATTTTTATTGAACAATTTGCTTTTGCCGCCTGTTTGAGTGGTTTGATCAGTGTGGCATGGGGATTATTTGATTTAATTAACAATGATTTTAGCCTCACATGGTATCTCTGTATGGCGGGTATTACATTGTTATTGTGGGGCTTGATTGCCCATGGGCTAGCCCAGTTTGTATTCGCTTTTTGCTTAAGTTGGTGCGTGATTGGCCTGATGGCAAAATTTGAACTGCTCAATTTTAGCCCGAGCCTTTTTGCCGTAGTCATTAGTCTAGTGTTATTAAATATCAATCAGTTCGGGCGTCATTATCGCAGGGCTCGGATGCTCATCTATGGCTTCGCACTCGCCTTGCTTTCGTTGCAGTTGATGCACGCTTTTAGTATGGACAGTATTTTTGAAGCCTTATTTAGCCCTTGGCAGCAAAGCCTGTGGCTGACACTGACTCATCTGTTGATTATTTTCGCTATTTGCGGATTTTTATTGGTGACAATCTTGCGCGAGCGCCAGCAATCACTAAGCTCACCAGCGGCGCTGGGGTGTGTTATCGGTTTAGTCATCGTTAGCGGTTTATCCTTACCTATGCAGGGTTTATCAACGGCTATTCTATTGATCTTGCTTGGTCATTATTGCAACGAGTCTTGGTTGAAAGGTATGGGAATGGTGTCGGCGCTGTTATTTGTCAGCGGGTATTATTATTCCCTAGAGACGACTCTGTTACTTAAATCTGGTTATTTGATGGGCTTAGGCGCCTTGCTGTTAGTGGCAAGGTTAGTGATGTGGCGGTTATTTCCTGCTAATGAAAATGCCAAGGAGACTATGTGATGGGAAAACTGTCGGCTTCACATAAATGGGCGCTTGGGCTCGTATTATTCACAACAGTGACGATTCTCGCTGGCGTGAATTGGCGAATTTTCAAATTCGAACAACTGCTTAATCACGGCCAAGTGGTGCGTTTTGCATTAGCACCGGTCGATCCGCGCTCATTAATGCAGGGTGATTACATGGCGCTTGAATATGCCATTGCGCGCGATGTGCGTAGTGCCTTAGCGCCGCAACAAATGCAGGGCCAGTTATTGCTGGCTGTCGATGGGCAAAAAGTGGCGCGTTTTGTGGACTTTTATACCGACCAAGCACTCGGTAAAGATCAACTACGAGTGCAGTTTCGTGTCCGTGGTAATCAAATTAAGCTCGCATCGAACAGCTTTTTCTTTGAAGAAGGACAAGCCGATCATTTTAGTGCAGCTAAATACGGTGAGTTTAGAGTGAATTTGCAAGGTGAGTTACTGCTCGTCAGTTTACTCGATGAAAAGCTTCAGCCCTTATAACCCTGTGTCAGGATTGTCATCCATTGGTTCTGCTTACTTGATTAACCTCGATTTATCTCTAGCCGCACTGTGTAGTGCGGCCTGCATCTTCCGTACTGCTTTCTTCCTAGTTCTGATCGCTAAATCGCGCGAATAATATCCACCTTAAGTTGCAACTTTGATGCAACCAATTTGTAACCTTGACCGCCTATAGTATCGTCAGTCTTCGAGGTGATATCACCTTGAAGCATCTAAGCGCATCAATTAAATACCAAATATTAAAACAATACATTTAGGGGTCTCAATGTTTAACACTAAAACTGTGCTGGCGTTAGCCATCAGCAGCGTTTGTGGGCTTGCCCATGGCGCGGATAATTTGATCATTTCTGAATACGTCGAAGGCAGCAGCAATAATAAAGCTATCGAACTGTATAACCCAACCGCGGGCGCTATTGATTTAAGCCAATACCAATTGCGCTTCTATTTTAATGGCAGCACAAACGTCGGCACGACCATTGCGCTCACTGGATCATTAGCGGCGGGGGCGACTTATGTGGTTGCCGATAATGACTCTTCTGCCGATATCCTTGCGGTCACAAATCAACAGAGTAACGCCAGCTTCTTTAACGGCGACGATGCGATTGAACTGACCTATCAAAATCAAGTCATTGATAGTTTAGGTCAAGTCGGTGTCGATCCCGGTGCCGAGTGGGGCAGTGGTGATCTCTCCACTCAAGATAATACCCTGCGCCGTAATCCTGATCTGCTGATTGCCGATCCTATCAGTACTGATGCAGTAAGCTTTAGCACTTGGCTAGGTTTTGCTAAGGATGATGTTTCTGATCTTGGTAAGTTCAGTGCGGGTACGCCAACCGATCCCGTCGACCCTCCACCAAGCTCTTTAGTGTGCGGCGAAGAAGCCACAGCAATTCATGCGCTTCAAGGCGCGGGCGCTGCCAGCCCTCTCAATGGTCAAACTTTAGTGGTTGAGGCGGTTGTCGTCAGTAATCAAGAAGCTGGTCTTAAGGGCATTTTCGTGCAAATGGCTGATAATGAAGCCGATAGTGATCCCCAAACCTCGGAAGGGGTGTTTGTGTATACCGGCACTGCGCCCACAGCTTATGTGGCAGGCGATCGTATTCGTTTAAAAGCCAAAGTCACTGAATATCAAGGCTTAACTGAACTAACGACTTTATCAGAACACAAGTTGTGTGCTACAGGACAAACGTTACCAACGGCCGCGCTAGTGGCCTTACCAGTTAACAGCAGTGATGATTTTGAGCCCTTTGAGGGCATGCGTGTTCGTTTTAGCCAAGATTTAGTGGTGAATGAAGTCTATAACCTCGGTCGTTATGGCGAGATTTCATTAGGCAGTCAGCGCCACTTTATTGGTACGCAGGTGGCTGCACCGGGCGCGGATGCGCTGGCGGTGAGTGCAGCCAACCAACGTGACAGTATTTTATTGGATGACGGTTTAACGGCGCAGAATCCTGATCCTGTGCAATTCCCCGCTCCTGGTTTGAGCGCATCAAACACAGTGCGTGTAGGCGATAAAGCCACATCGCTTACGGGTGTAATGCACTATGGCTTTAATCTGTATCGCATTATGCCAATCGAAACGGTGAACTTTGTGGCGGAAAACCCACGCCCTGTTGCGCCCACATTGAATGATGGCGGTAATCTAAAAGTCGCTAGCTTTAACGTGCTTAACTACTTCAATGGTGATGGCCAAGGTGCAGGTTTCCCAACCGCCCGTGGTGCCAATACGTTGAGCGAATTTGAGCGTCAAAAAGCGAAGATTGTCAGCGCCATGGTGGGCATTAGTGCCGACGTATTCGGTTTGATGGAAATTGAAAATGATGGCTTTGGCGCTAATTCAGCCATTGCCGATTTAGTCGCAGGTTTGAATGCCGCAGTGGGTGAAGCGCGGTACGTTTATATCGCGCCAACAGGCATGAATGTGATTGGCACCGATGCCATCACAGTTGGCTTGATTTATCGCAGCGATAAAGTCACGCCGCAGGGCGCTGCACGTATTCTATCTAGTGCGAATTCGCCATTAGATAGCGATCAACAGCCCCTGTTTGACGATAGCAAAAACCGTCCAATGCTGACGCAAGCCTTTAGCGTGAACGGCAGTGAAGAAGGCGTGGTTGTTGCGGTTAATCACTTTAAATCTAAAGGCAGTGAATGTGCAGGCGAACCTGATCTTAACGACGGTCAAGGCAACTGTAATATCACTCGTACCCGTGCGGCGACGGCTGCAGGTCAATGGATCAGCGAGCAATATCCAGATCAAGGCGTACTGCTGATTGGTGATTTGAACGCCTATGCGAAGGAAGATCCATTAACTGCTTTAGGTAATGCAGGCTTTAGTGAGCTGTTTGCCAAACTTGAAAAGCCAAATCCTTATTCCTATGTGTTCTCGGCTGAATCGGGTCAGTTGGACCATGCTTTAGCAAACGCTGCCCTGGTGGATAAAGTGGTGGATGTGACGCAGTGGCATATCAATACCGACGAACCGCGCGTATTGGATTACAACGAAGAGTTTAAGACGCCTACTCAAATCCAAGACTTATTTGCCACTGATGCGTATCGCTCATCGGATCACGATCCTGTGGTGATTTCACTCTTGCTCGACGCGGAAAAAGTCGCGCCAGTGGCCAGTTTCACCCAAGTGGTGAATGGTGCTGCGGTGCAGCTGACATCCACTTCAACCGACAGCGACGGACAAATCGTGTCAGCAGAGTGGAGCTTTGGTGATAATACCGTCGCAATGGGTGAGGTAGTGACTCACAGTTATAGCCAAAGCGGCGAGTATCTGGTCACGCTAACTGTGACTGATAACGACGGCCTAACCCATAGCACGTCGCAAATGGTGACAGTGGTTGCTGATAACGTGAAACAACCACCCGTTGCGCAAATTCAGCGTATTAATTTATGGTTAGTCGATATGTTTATCTCGACTAGCTATGATACCGATGGCGTAATCAAGCAACATAAATGGACGTTCGACAATGGCACCCGCGCTAACGGTCAAGTGGTATTGCGCCTTGCCCGCCGTGGACAACACACAGTTGAACTGACCGTTAAAGATAACGACAAGTTAACGGATACCACAACGCTGACTTACCGTTAAGCCAGTCCTTTTATTCCGTTGATTTTAAGTGACGCCAAGCTCGCAGCCGCGGGCTTTTCTTTTTGCCCAAAAGCAAAATAAAGTTGTTGTCAGTTGTGACGCATCAATTGTCATTGTTTCCCCAGTGACTCGTCACCTCTTTATTTAACAAGAAGCCTCCCTGAGGGCTCTAATAAAATATCCCTGTTTTAGAAGGTTACAGGTGCAACAATGACAATTTTAACTAACCCTTTCGCTGTTTGTTTAGCTAAAAAGCTAATGCACAAAGCAAGATAACTTTGTCGTCAGTTGTGCTGTATTCATTGTCATTGTTTCCCCTGTGACTCGTCTATTTCTTTCAAAATAAGCCTCCCTGAGGGCTCAGCTAAAACATCCTGTTTTAGAAGGTCACTGGTGCAACAATACCAATCTTAACTAACCCTCTAGCTGCTCGTTTAGCTAAAAGATATTGCCCTAAAGCAAGATAACTTTGTTGTCAGTTGTGCAGCATGAATTGTCATTGCTTCCCCAGTGACTCGCCGTAAATATATCCCTATAGGCTCGACGGCAGCATCCATGCCGCCAACGGTCACTGGTACAACAATGCCAACTTAACTGACACTTCTGCTGTTTGTTTAGCTAAAAAGCTATTGCCCCATTCCAATTAAGCAATGACTTAATATGTACGACTTGGTGCTTTTAGATTGACCAAATTTTAGTAATGAGACAATGTAGTCATCAGGAACTGTTCGCCTCCATTTACAAACTTACTTCGGTGGATCATTTTTCGATGCAAATCGTGAATCAGTTTTTGGTGCAAATTAAGAAAAGCGTTAGGAACTATTGAAGAAATGTTCTCTGAATCGCAGAAAATTGAAACATACAAAGCTATGGGGCAAATCGCTATGGTCTGCGGTGGCAGTGAGTATAAGTGTGCATGGGCTATGAGCTTGCTTGAACAAGGTGTAGATACGCCATATATTGCTATTTTAGCTACACTCATAAAGCCTATAAATGAATTCGAAGCCGATGATTACTTCAATAGAGTTTTATCAGAACTAGATATTGAACGACCAAACGATGAAGAAGCAATTGAAGGTTATGCCAAAGTTTTAATGAAAGAGGTGGTTGACGGATCTTTAACCCCAGAAGTTGGTGTTTCAATGATATATAATGCAAACGTAAAACTTGACTATCCTAGTTCATTTGGCGATTTTACAGTTCTCGAGGACGAATGGTACTGTGAATACATTAATGGATGGTCAAAAGAGCAAAGAAAAACCAAAATTATCAATGCATGTAAGAATACTTATGAGGTTCTTAATTATCCAAATGTTTTCAAAGTCTAACAAATAAGGTTAGGCTGCGCGAAGCGGCGACCTTATCCCAAATATTGAACAAGTTGTTCCACCGTCATTTATCCTTTTGCCCCAAAGTTTGCTAGCACTCGTTTAGTGAATCGAAAATTGACGAACTACTTGCCCTACAAATCCTTATCTATTAGTTCTGCTTTTTAACCCGACTTTTAGCTCTTCATCATGACTGATCAAAATTGAAATGCTATACAGTTGTGTTCATAAATGCCTAGTATTGAGTGCTTTTACTTAAATTACATGCGCGTTATCCCAATACTGTAAAGATAAAACTATTAAAAATTAAATTCTTAAGTTTTATGTCGGTTAGATAATAGATTTAGAAAATGCGCATGCGCGTTTTTCCGGATGGTGTATTTGATAAAAAGCTGATAAGTTCTTTGCACACTGATAGTTAACTGTGCATGCGCACTATACATACGCTAAGTGTCAAAGGATAGGCTGGCACATCATGGAGGAATTATGTCCCACAAAATATCGAATGTAGTAATAAAAAACTTCAAATCTGTCATTGATGCAGAGTTTAAACTGTCAAGTTTTACTCCTTTAGTTGGTTATAATAATGCAGGTAAATCGAATTGCTTGTCTGCTATTCAATGGTTACTTAAAAAATCTAGTTTACCAGAAAAAGACTTTTTCGATGCTACTCAGCCAATTGAAGTAATCGCAACTATAGAAGGTGTTACCGGAGTTTTTCAAGGTAGTTGTCCGATTTTCCCGTTTTATGCTGCTGCCTGAACCTGCACGATTTCCCGATCTGGATTCAGACTTACTGACCCTATAGGGTTCCAGTTTCTTGTTGCTCTGCCAGCCCATCGCTCTGGATGCGCTGATTTCGCTTGTTCATACACGTTTTTACGCTTTGCCAGAAGCCCCACATCTTGCAGCTTATGGCGCTGCGCCGGTGTCACGAATCGGATACCACTGTGACGATGCTCATTGTTGTAAAAGCCGGTAAACTCCAACATCCACACTCTGGCGCTTTCTAAGGTGGCAAAGCCACCTGATGGCCACTGCGGGCAGTATTTCAGGGTTTTGAACAGCGACTCCACATACGGATTATCATTGCTCACTCTGGGTCTGCTGAATGAAGACGTGACCCCCAGCTCCTGCAACTTCACCCTGAGTGTGCTGCCTTTCATAGGACTACCGTTATCCGAGTGCAATA
The DNA here is from genome assembly GCF_025654465.1 of Shewanella sp. SM101. Classification (NCBI taxonomy): domain Bacteria; kingdom Pseudomonadati; phylum Pseudomonadota; class Gammaproteobacteria; order Alteromonadales; family Shewanellaceae; genus Shewanella; species Shewanella sp. SM101. The sequence continues at coordinate 3,341 of NZ_JAKKRH010000029.1, read as the reverse complement.
CCAGTGGTTTCAACAGGCACTGCTCCCGTAGTACCGCGCGTTGTACCAACTCACTGGCCAACTGGCTGCATTCCTTTTCGTGTACTTCCCACGCCACTAACTTGCGGCTATAAATATCGATAATGGCATATAAATACCAGTACAGCCCACGAATGCCTGACGGCATATAGCTGATGTCCCAACACCACACCTGATTTGGGGCTGAGGCACTGTAACTGGTGGGCTTAGCCCGACTCACCGGTGCTTTGCTTTTGCCTCGGTGGTGTTGCTGTCTTGCCGCTTTAAGCACCCGATACATCGTCGATTCTGAAGCCAGATAGATGCTTTCATCTGCCAGCCTTGGCACAATCTGTGATGGCGGTAAGCTGGCATAGTTCTCATCATTACACGTCGCCACTATCTGCTCGCGCTCGGCTTCACTGAGCTTATTCTTTGGCTGTGGCCGGATTGCCGCTGGTCGCTTATCTTCAAGCACCACACCTTGTTCATCCCGCCAGCGGCGAAGTGAGCGTAATGGTATCTCAAGCTCCTGTGCGGCCTTCTCGCGCCCGGCTCCCGCTAATACGGCTTCATCAACCCAGCCCAGGTTTAAGCTGCGCTCGCTCACCGACGTTAACTGTCCTCGTCTTCCTCGTCGTAGTACGCTCTGAGCTTTTTTCGCAACACCAGCAACGCTGCCGCCTCCGCCAGTGCTTTCTCTTTACGGTTTAGCTCGCGCTCTAACTGCTTAATCCGTTTTTTATCTTCTCTGGCCTGCTTTTTTTCAGTGACCTTACGCTGAGCCTCGCTCATCGTCCCCATCACACAGGCACAGCGCCACTCTTTCACTTACTCAACCAACAATCCTTTTTCACGGCAATACTGGCTTAACTCGGTTTCAGATAGCGGGGCAGTTTCAATGACGACCGCTAACTTTGCTTCTCCTGACCAATCATCAGGCTTTTGTCCACTTACCGGCACGGCATACCCTTGAGCTTTTAACTGATTGCGCCAATTGTACAGCGTCTGCTCAGAAATGCCTTCCTCTGCAGCCAACTGCGCCACGGGGCGATTTAACGGCGGTAATAACTTCTTTAATACTGCTTCTTTTCTTTCTGGGGATATAGCCATTTCAACCTGCTAACCACCCGCCGTCTGCCTCTAACTAGTGTGAAAAGAAGACAGGACAACTACTCTGACACGGCGGGTTACTCAAGCTCTTCTCGATTCAATGCCACCAAGGCAAAAAAGCTCTATCGGAAAATATATTCAAAATGAAACGTTAAAAATACGACGATTTCAAGCAATTCCTAGTGAAAAAACAGCAGATATTAAAATTTCAGTATGGGATGAAGTAGAAGCTGAGTGGGCTGTAAACCCAACAGGTCTTGATAATGCTATTAGTGTACTACTTCCTGAGCCTATCAGAATTGGTGCTATGGAAAATGCAGCTGAAGATGCTTCAAAAGCCAAAACCTCCACAACAATTGGGAAGTTACTCGCAGAATTTCTGACTCCAGTAAAAGCGGCGCATGAAACAGAGTTAAACCTTCACCTCAATGAGGTAGGAAGACGAATTTCATCTGACGGAGATATGCGATTTGGGGAACTTTCAACAATCGATCAAAACGTTAACTCTAAAGTAAATGACTTGTTTCCAGGCATGAGTGTAAAACTTCACTTTGACACGCCTTCAATAGATGATTTGATCAAAGCAGGTACAATAAAAGTTTTTGAAGGAACTGGAAATGGTAGAGACTTTTCTTCGTATGGTCATGGTGCTCAACGTTCTATCCAGATGGCTTTAGTTCAATATTTAGCGGAAATTAAAAGAGTTAACAACAATTCAAGCTCAACTACATTATTGTTAATCGATGAGCCTGAATTATATTTACATCCTTTTGCTATTGAGCAAATCAGAGAGGCTTTAGTAGCATTATCAGAAAATGGATATCAAGTACTAATTACTACTCACTCAGCTCAAATGATTACTCCAGAATTAGCTGAAAAAACATTATTAATTAGAAAAAATGATTCTCATGGCACTCATTCAAGACTTAGATTGACAGATGCTATTCAAAGAGTTGTGCCTAATTCTATGCATCAGATGGAGCAGTTGTTTAATTTATCACACTCTAATCAAGTTTTATTTGCTGAAAATGTCATCTTAACTGAGGGGAAAACGGAGTTACGTTTACTTCCTTTTTTATTCAAATCAGTTGCTAATTTAACTATGGGACAGGAAAAATATGCTCTTGTCGCGCAAAGTGGTGTTAACGATACAAAAAAATCATTAGAAATACTTGGTGCAATGGATTTACCCTCAAAAGCAATATGTGATCTAGATTATTGTTTTACGGGTGCAGTAAGGGATAACTTTATTTTATCTACTGATCAAGATTTAGTTGCGTTGAAGGCTATGCTTCGTTCCTAATTTAGTTCAATCCCATGGTGTGATGTTAAATGGGAATGGTTTACCTAAAAACACCAATGCAATAAGTGCGGCGAAAGCTTTTGAAGCTTTAGCTAGTCAGCAAGCCGCAATTCCATTAATAAATTCTTTACATAATAAAATGAAAGCACAAAGCATTTGGGTTTGGAAAAAAGGTGCTATTGAGGCTCATATTGGAACAACAAGTAAAGATGAAAGCGCTTGGGCGCAATTTAAAAATAATGTATCAATTCATGGGTTAGCCCAAGCATGCAATGATCACCAAAGTATAATAGATCTTGTTGAATGGCTACGTAATTGACACTTAATCGGGTAGCCGGAGGTATCTAACCTCCAGCCCCCAAACCACCCTGTATTCGGCTCTGCACACGACTAAATGGATTTAGGAAGTAGGGCGAAGCTGGATGCCAAAGTCGAGGGCGGTTCATTTAGAACGTCTAACCTAGGCTTTCTGGTTAGCTTCTTGTTTCGAGAGTGAACTGCAATCCATCCATCTCTCAGTGAACATAAACCCGCTTTCTTAACTCTTACTTGAAGCTTTGCATTAATAATTATAATGTGAAGCATGAGCTTTAATGCTTAAGCTCTAAATCATTTCTGTCCCAAAGTGTACTACCTATGCCTTTAAAACCTACAGATTACGCGAATGCTCGAAAGGTGTGCCATGGTGATTGGCGAGACGACCGTCCGCCCCATGGACGGGGCGGTCGAGCATCCAAGGATGATGGGATGGACACCTCTTGTGAAGTAGGCGTCATTTACGCCATATTGAATTTGCACGTTCAATAACAACAAAAGGTGTCCAAAATGAAAGTTACACTAATAGGAATTGATCTCGCAAAAAATATCTTCCAAGTATGTGGAGTTAATCAAGCAGGCAAGAGTGTTTTTAACCGTTCGATTAAACGTG
>NZ_JAKKRH010000028.1:0-70596 GCF_025654465.1 Shewanella sp. SM101 | reverse complement strand
ATCGGTCCATCCCAATCAACTGAGTTTTCGGGATGCTGCGAGTCATATCATCTTCAAGCTGACACAACTGCCATCACAAACGCCGGGGAATGTCCCGAGAGATGTATTGGATATAGAACGCAATGCACGGCAATTTAAGTTGGATGGTAAACGGGAAAGGGCTTATCCAAGAGTGCTTAAAATGAGCAAAAACAAGTACCCAATTAGACCAAATAAAAATGCCGTTCACTCTTAAGTGAACGGCATTAGGCCTAAGGGCCGCTTTTTTGTGGCTGATTTTTATGCGTTTTGCCCATTCGATTAGATGATCTGCAGTTATTTATCATCTGATTGGATTTACGTTATTAATACTTATTAAAAATTCTATTTTCATAGATGACAATGTGAAGTTAACATTTTTATAACTGACTATTTTGTATGATATTTATCCTATAACATTAATAATGTAATAGGAGTCTGCATCAGATTATTAGTAAGATGATGAATTAATTTTTCTAATGATGAATTCAAAATAAAATCATTATAGAACTGAGAGGTTATCAGGCAGAATCAATTCTTTGAGTTGTTGGTAGTAGCAAAGATGCATGAGACGCAGATTATTGGATTACTTTGGCTGATTGGGATTATTGCCGAGGCGATGACGGGCGCTCTGGCGGCTGGCCGCAAGCAGATGGATTTGTTTGGTGTGGTGATCATTGGCTGCGCAACGGCAATTGGTGGCGGTACACTAAGGGATATGATGCTCGGAAATTACCCCTTAATTTGGGTTGAGCATGTGCATTACCTTATTGCGATTGCATTCGCTTCTTTGCTCACTGTCGCTATCGCCCCTGTGATGCGTTATCTGTCTAAGTTATTTTTGGCTATTGATGCCTTAGGTTTAGCCGTATTCTCCATCGTGGGCGCACAAAAGACGTTAATGCTGGGATTTAGCCCAACAATAGCCGTAGTTATGGGATTGGTCACTGGTGTCTTTGGTGGCGTTATCCGCGATATTCTGTGTAACCAAGTGCCTTTGATTTTTAAGAAAGAACTCTATGCGGTGATTTCACTACTGACGGCAGGCTTGTATATCGTCTTAAAAGCCTATCAGTTAACGGAATGGATTAATCTGGTTATTTGTTTAAGCGTTGGTTTTAGCTTACGGATGTTGGCGCTGCGATATCATTGGTCTATGCCGACCTTTGACTACCAATCCAGTGGCGATCAGCATACACATTAAATCGTAAAACCAAATCGTAGAAATAGAACCGTTAAACAAAAGGGCAGCTAAGGCTGCCCTGTTTTTTAGCGGTGAATTACTGCTGGGCTTGCAGGGTTTTCAAGGCTTCAAGGGCAGCATCATAGTTAGGATGCTCTGTGATGTTTGGTACTAACTCTTGGTATTGGAGCTTACCTTCTGCATCTATGATGAAAATGGCTCTAGCCAGCAAGCCGTAATCTTGAATTAACAAACCATACTTTTCACCAAAATCGCGCCACACGCTATCTGATAGCACTTTGATTTTATCTACGTTTTCCACTTTACAGAAACGCTTCTGTGCGAAGGGTAAATCGGTACTGATCGTTAGCATGATGACGTCATCGGAAAAATGGCCAACTTCGCTGTTGAAGCGCTTCGTCTGCAGTGCGCAAACACCTGTATCTAGGCTTGGCACGGCACTTATCAGTACAGTTTTACCCTTAAAATCACTTAGCATCACTGGCGTGAAATGCTCATCAACGACTTTAAACCCCGGCGCCATTTGCGACAATTTTGGTCTTTTCCCTTCTAAGGTGACTGTTTTTTCACCCATTAAAACCTGTGTTTTCTCACTGGCGAGTGTATTGGGGCTCATCAGAACTAGGCTATAAATACAGCTTGCGGCTAAAAATGAAACATATTTTTGCATTGGATTTCCTTACACATGAATATCTGTGCCTTCGCTAATATCTGTCCATTAAGGTACGCTAAAATGATGCGTAGAACCATAAAAAAAGGCCGGTAATTACCGACCTTTTTTATCCACTAATTGTTATTTGCTTAGCGGTAATTCTTTGACATGGATATCCATTTGTGGGAATGGAATACCTATATCTGCAGCGTCTAATGCATTTTTTATTTGCTCAAGCAGTTGGAAACGTGCAGTCCAATAATCAGATGTTTTTACCCAAGGACGAACCACGAAATTGATTGAAGAGCTAGCCAATTCAGAAAGTCCAACTGTATATGCTGGATCTTTTAACACATACTGGTTGTTATCTAAAATATCGGTCAATACTTTTTTAGTGAGTGCGATATCGGCGGAATAAGATACGCCGATCACTAAATCGATACGACGACTATCCATTGCTGAGTAGTTAGTGATAGTGCCATTCATGATAGATGAGTTTGGCGCTACGATAACTTTATTATCAGGAGTGCGAAGCTTGGTTGAGAATATGGTTATTTCATCAACAGTGCCTGCGATACCTGCAGCTTCAATATAGTCACCTACGCGGCAAGGGCGGAATAACACCATTAACACACCCGATGCAAAATTAGACAGAGAACCTTGTAGCGCTAAGCCTATTGCTAAACCTGCTGCACCGATAACGGCTACCAGTGATGCGGTTTGTACGCCAATTTGGCCTAACGTAGCAATAACCGCGAAAACAAATACCACTGCCCAAGCGAGGTTCGCGACAAATGAAACGACTGTCGGATCAACTTTACGGCTGTTCAGTAATTTACGAACAAGCTTCTGTGCTACGCCTGCAAAGTATTTACCAACAAAGAAGATGATAATGGCGAATAATGTTTTTAAGCCATAAGTCACAATCAGATCTGGTGCTTGCTTTAATAAACCTTCGAGGTTTTCCATTGAATAACTCCCTAAATATACGCTAACAAAAATTATTTATTATTGACGATAAATTCTACTCGTCGATTTAAACTGCGCCCTTCGCTAGAACGGTTGTCCGCTACAGGTTCAGATATACCTTTACCTATTACGGTAAAGCGATTTGGATTAAAGCCATAATCTTCAACCAAAATACGTTTTACATTTTGAGCGCGTTGAAGTGATAGTTGATAATTAAACTCTGGTGTACCAACGATATCTGTGTGGCCTACTAAGGTTAATTCAGCATCATTTGTTTCTAAGAATGCTTTTACTAAGGCTAAAGTTTTCCATTGAGAAAAGTCAACCTCGGCAATGGCAAATTCAAAATACACCATAGCTGCAGAAATATTATGACAATCTGTGTTTAACTCAGCATTTGAATGACTCATATCGCAAACTGGTGATGCAGTCATTTCCACAGCGACTTCTTCCACACAACCATTAGCCATAACAGGTGTATTTGGCTCTGTGTTAGGACAGGCATCTTTGATATCTGGCACGCCATCTCGGTCAGTGTCAGACCAAGCAAATACCTGTGATGTTAGGCTTAAACTTAATAGCAAAAGCGCTAGCTGAATCCATCGAGATTGGGAGTTTTTCACTACAAATCACCTATTGAACGATAAGTATTAGTCAAAATTACTAAAGCGAACGCATTGTTGTAGCATGACCATCTTAGTGTGGCATTCTAACGAGTAAGACTCTTTTCGCCAAGCTAAACGCGTACAAGCGTCCGTACATCGACAGATAGATATCGGCAAGATCTTGAGTATATTTATGTTTTTATTAGTAGATGTCAGTATGTCGATACTTGCTTCAAGCATGAGCGAGGTTCTACATCGGTAAATTTGTCGACAAGTATGACGATAAACTATACAAAATAAGCCTTTAGCGCTAGAGTCTTGAGCCCATTATGCGCCAAGCAAACTTTAAGTTGAGGACAAGATGATAGATTTACGCAGTGATACTGTTACCCAGCCAACAGCAGCCATGCGGTTAGCCATGTCCAGAGCCGAAGTGGGTGATGATGTTTACGGTGATGACCCTACGGTAAATAGTTTGCAGGATATGGCTGCGGAGATGTTTGGCTTTGAAAGTGCATTATTTACCTGTTCGGGTACTCAAGCAAATTTATTGGCTTTGATGGCCCATTGTGATCGTGGAGATGAGTACCTGTGCGGTCAGCAGGCTCACAATTATAAGTTCGAGGGCGGCGGCGCTGCTGTCCTAGGCAGCATTCAACCTCAACCTTTAATTAATCAATTAGATGGCACTATTGCATTAGCTGACATTGAAGCCGCAATTAAGCCTGATGATATCCATTTTGCTCGTACTCGTTTGCTTAGTTTAGAGAATACGATTGGCGGTAAGGTTCTCCCGCAAAGCTATTTGGCGGACGCGCAGGCATTAGCCTTTAATCGCGGATTAAAAATTCATTTAGATGGTGCGCGAGTTGCCAATGCTGCGGTTGCGCAGAATATTGCAATAAGTGATATCACGGCGCACTTTGATTCAGTGTCGATTTGTTTATCCAAAGGATTATGTGCGCCAGTCGGCTCATTACTCTTAGGTGATGAACGCTTGATTAAGAAAGCCATTCGTTGGCGTAAAATGCTTGGTGGTGGCATGCGTCAAGCTGGGATACTTGCCGCTGCGGGTAAGCTTGCTTTAACTGAGCAAGTACAACGGCTTAGTGAAGATCATGACAATGCAGCGTACTTAGCTCGGCAGTTGGCAGAATTCAGTGAGTTCGACGTCAATTTAGCCGCAGTACAAACTAATATGTTATTTGTTACATTAGCATCCCATATTGATGCGAACTTATTGGCTAAACACTGTCGAGCGGAAGGCATCCTGATAAGCCCAGGGCGTACGCTTCGGCTTGTGACTCATAAAGATGTCAGCCGTCAGGACATAGATAAAGTGTTGCGTGTTGTTAAGCAGTACCTCAAAGCCTAAGTGTGGATTGATTTTCAGTTTTACTGAAATGCCCGAGCTTTGTCTTGGGCATTTTTATCGGCAGATATTGCTTAATGTTGAATTATTAAGCAATTAATGAATGATTTGCTAAAACAAGCTTTAGACAACAGGCGAAATGTTTGCGTTTATCTATACTAAAAACAACAAGATTATATCGCTAAGGTAACTTTAGGTTGAAGCCTAATAACAATACTAATAAAGGGGTCGATTATTGGACAAATCGGATCAGTGAATTGGAAATGCCAGCACTGTGTTCGACTGTTAAATCGCTAGAAAAGCTCGCCAAGGATGACGTTTCCTCTCTCGCATTACTCGGGCGTAGCGTGATGCACGATAACGCCTTAACCTCTCGTATTCTTCGAGTTGCTAATAGCGCTATTTACCATAAAGGTAGTAGCCAAATCTCCACTGTCAGCCGAGCGGCTATAGTGCTTGGTTTCGATGCGGTGCGAAATATCTGTATCACAGCCAAGTTACTCTCAAGCTTGTTAGAGAGTAAAAATTTGGCACCTAACGTATATCAAAGATTAATAAAGTTGATGGCTAAAGCATTTCAAGCAGCCATGATTGCACGGATGATGTTGAGCCATTATGACGAAGAAATGCAGGAGGAAGCTTTTATAGCCTCTTTACTGTATCACATAGGTGAGAGCGCTTTTTGGAGTATTGGTGGTGAGTTCACCGAAGAGTTAGATCTAAAACTGCGTGAATGTGTAACGCCAGCAGAGGAACGAAGTATAACCCGCGAAGCCCTCGGCACTTCTTTTTCACTATTAACTCAAAGTATTGCCCGCAATTGGGGATTGGGAGAACTTTTGGTCCATGCAGTTAATAATCCTGAAGACCAAAGACCTGAAATTCGGTCTATTTTTATTGCGGATAAGCTCTGCGATATTTTATCTCAGCCTAATCTTGATAAGCAGGAATTAGGGAAACGTATCACGCAAGCGGCGAGTTTTACTGGACTAGAAGAGAATGAGTTTATGGTGCGGATGCAACGCTGCGCGAATGCGACCCATAAGTTAGCTGAAGTATATGGTGCTAAGGTGTTGCTAGACTATCTACCAGATCCTAAGCGTATGGTCACAGTTAAACCTGTTCCACTTCCCATTCCGTTAGATATGCCAGTCTATCAAGTTAACTTGAATATTCAGTTAGCTAAGCTACGAGAATTAACAGGCTTCGCCATTAATAAAGCCGATTTTAACCAAATCATGCAAACGGTTCTCGAAGGTATACTTGAGGGCGTTGGCGTTGACCGGTGTGGCGTGCTGTTATTGTCACCAAGCCGTAAACAACTTCAACCTAGAGTGATATTAGGTCGTGATGCAGATGCCATTAAGCAAGAGTTTATTATCGATTTGAGCGATAGGCGGGGATTATTTTACCAAGCGATGGAGCATAAGTTACCGCTTTGGGTAGATGATCCTAGCTCTAAGAAATGGCAAGAGCAGTGTAAAGAATTACAAGCGCAACATGTGTCACGTCAAGGCTTTTTATTAGCACCATTATTAGTCGATAGTAAAGTGATCGGGTTTTATTATGCGGATAGGGGCCCTTCGGAAAGGGCATTTGAAGACGTGGATTTTCAAAGTTTCATCCACTTCTCCCAATTAGCTAATGTGTGTTTTACTGTGTCCCTGAGATAGCGATATAACTTAAGTGATTACTTTTTTAAGCGATTTAATTTCAAGCTGTATTCTTTCGAAATTGCACTCTTTCAAACCGTATTTTGGGGAGTGCTGCGCTATTGTTTGTTTGCGGCTTTAATCTCGGCAGTTATTTGCTTAGCTACCTCATTAGGAATGGGAAAGCTTAAATGGTATTGCGCTATTTCCCAGTTGCCATTGGTTTTGATTAAAGTGCCAGTTCCTCGACTGACGCCATAGGCTGGACTATTTAATAACTCGTCAAACAATATGACATTACCGTGTTGGATTAAATGACGCTCAGTTAAATCATAGCGCCAACCTTTTGTGGGGCGGGAGTAACGTTCAAATTCCGCCATTCCCCAGCGCTCACTCGCATCCGTGCCAATAAAAATGCCGTCTTTTCGGTACAGGGCAAAGTATTTATCCCAATTGGCATCGCTTGAATATTGGTTGAGTAAATCTAATACGTGAGCCGCAGCTTGTTGATCAGGATTCGAAGTCGTTTGAGCGCTTTGTGTTGGCGAGTCCTGTGCCTGTACGCTTACATTAAGGCCGCCAAGCATTAACGCGCTGAGCAGTAACCCCAAGGTAGCGCGATTAATATTGGAACCTTTAACTGAGAATGCATGAGTGTCTTTGAGCATTTGCGTGCCTCTACTTTTATGGGTTAATGCCAGTTTATCGGATCGAGTTGATAAAAGCGGCTTAGTTCCCGATACAAGTCTGGGTGTTGTTGGTAAAAATCCTCTGGTTTCTCAAAAAAGACTTCGGTGATGACGGCAAAAAACTCAGCGGGATTAGTTGCACCATAATAATTAAATAATGAGGGTGTGCCAAAATTTGCACAGTGTTGTAATTGGGTAAATTCCCTACTTAGCACTTCAGACCAAGTGCTGTAGTCGGCAAAATGCTGCAGAATGGGTGCGCCATTGGCTTGGCCATCTTCTTGATCGAGCTGATGGGCAAACTCATGGATTACGACATTATTACCATCATGGGGATCGGCGGCGCCATCTAAAGTATTTCTCCATGAGAGCACAACTTTACCGTATTCCCATGATTCCCCTGCCAGCACATTGCGTTGTTCCCACACGATACCGCTAGTGTCTTTATGTTGATTATTGACGATAAAGGCATCGGGATAGACCAAAATCTGTTTCAGTTTGGGGTAAAAGTCGGTTTTACGATTGAGTAGCAGTAGACAGGCTTGGGCCGCGATTGTGACTCTTACTTCATCCGTGATCTCAAAATTATCGCAGCCGATAAAGACTTTTTCATCGATGAAAATTTGGATATGCCGTTTGAGTTGCAGTTGTAGATCTGCGGGTAGAGCATGGAAGTAAGGCAGTCTTTTTTTGAGAATGCTGCGCCATTCTTTTGGAAAAGGTTTCATCGTGACTCGTCGACGATGTAAGGTCCTGCGCCAACGACTCGACAGTAGCCAGGTAATTGCGCCAATTCCTAGGATAAGCGTGATAACAATAGCGAGCATACTTCCCTGACTTTATCCTGATTAACTTAGTATTAGCTAATGGGGGTGAAGTCAGCGTAACTCAATCCTCTGGTGAAAAAAGAAACTGAACAGTCGCCGCATTTTATGGTTAGGAATAGCGAACTGGTTGGTTTAGTCGTGTCTCTGTACGATTGCGACCTGTTAGTTTGGCGTGATAGAGAGCCTCATCAGCTTGATTAATTAAGCTATTCGTATCCATAGGTTGTGATCGCTCCCAGCAAGTAATACCAGCGCTGATGGTCAGTATGCCGTCATGGGGGGAGTCTTCATGTGGTATTTTTAAATTGATGATTTTATTGCGTAATATTTCAGCAAAATGATATGCCTCCTCGAGATTGCTCGATGGCAGTACTATCATGAACTCCTCTCCGCCATAGCGGGCAAGCATGTAAGTGGGTTGTTTCAAGATCGATTTGGTGGCATTAACGATTTTCTTAAGACATTGATCGCCTGCGACATGACCATACCTGTCGTTAAATTGTTTAAAATTATCAATATCAAACAGAATTATACCTAGGGGCATGTTGTGGTCCCTTGCATACTCTAATTCTTTTTGTAGTTGTAAATCTAAATAGCGGCGATTATAGCAGCCAGTTAATCCGTCGGTTTCGGCCATGCCTTTAACCTGAGCTGCGTAGCTTTTTAATGTCTCTAAGGAGCTGACCATTTGCTGGAGCTCTAGGTTATCAGTGACAGGCATTCTGGCGTCGAGTTTTTCATTGGCAATGGCATTCATTGCATCTCGAGTCGCCATGACAGGCTTGATGATTCCCTTAGTGATAAAGTGCCAACTGGTGAGCCAGATGAAGAAGCAATATAAGATGCCACTGCAGAAAATTAATACGATAAATGCGGTGCTATCGTTTTTAAGTTCGCGGCCTGTTTGCTGAATTTCATTTTCAACTTGGTTAACGAGATCCTGCGTATAGGTCGCAACGATTTGTGCGGCATCAGCTTGGTATTCTAAATGCGCATTGGCGATATGAGTGCTTCTAATTGCTTTGCGAGAAAGTTCAAAGAGGTTGTCTTCACCGACCATGGTCTGTTTTATTTGTGATAACAAATTAAAATATAAGTTTTTATCGCCACCGATACTATCAAGCATAGCCTCCATGCTTAACAGCAGTCGCATAGCATCTCTTTGGGTTTGGTTTAGTTCAACTAGATTGTGGATGATATTCACTTGAGTTAACTGGGTAAATAAGTGTTCTCCTAGATGACTAAATAAAGATAGCTGCTGATTGGTATTGATATTTAAAGCAATCTGGTCAACGTTTCTCAGCTTAAGCTGACGTTCAGAGTCCGTATTAATACGCTGAAATTGGGTTTGCATTTCATCGCTAAATCCCGACGCCATAGATGTTAAGTTTGCTTGAATATTGGCTGCCTGTGAATTGGCTTGTAAGGCAGTATCGGTTAACGTGTTGAGTAATGGCAGTTGTTGTAAGTAATACAGTTGAGTATCTAAGGCGTGATTTAATTCTTGCTTATTGACAGTAGAAGTTTCTATTGAGGCCAGTAGTCGTGAGTCATTGATGAGTAATTCCCATTGTGCAGAAAGTTCACCTAACAGGCTAGTTCTTTGTTTTTCATCATAATAGTTATTCAAGCGTGCAGTAATGATTTGTAGTTTTTCACTGTTTTTTGCCAGTTGCAGCGCGGTGGTGACTTTTACCACATCTACCCCGACTAAGTGTTCAATTTCTGATTTGAGTTGCTGTGACAGTAATATGGCGACAACACCATTTAATAGCGCCATGCCCACTATGATATAGAAGGCTGAGGTTATTTTTTGTTTCAAACTTTTCAGTGGTTTAGTGCTTGGCATTATTTTCTTTGTCAATAGCAGGTACCTCTCCATAGGTATTTTGGAGGTGTTTTATCTCTGCACTTAATTTAATGAAAATATCTTCACTGTTAGCGGGTCTGCGGCTTGCGCTAAAACAGGCGTGGCTGAGTTCAGGGTAAATTTGTCCCATGGCAGTACTGGTGAAATGCCCAAAGGATAAGACCTTAGTAGACCAAAACATATTGGCTATGTGGCTTGCCTCAAATGCGCCAGCTATGCCTCTTAAAGATTCATCTTTAAATTCTGGGGCTGTTACTACATCCATACGACAGGGATTACCACCCCCCATAGCATAGGCATGTTGTGCCTCATAGGTGCCCATATATTTGAGCAGCCAATAGGCAGCTTGAGGGTTTTTGCTGTCGTAGCTAACGGCAAAGGCATAAGCGCCATTGTAGGGATAACCGCCAGGCACTTGGCTTACGGCTAGACGCGCGCCGAGAATGTTCTGTTCAACTTTAAAGGATTTATACCACAGATTATTGTAGGCAAAAGGCCACATTGCCGCTTGACCTGTCGCAATAGCATTAGCCGCTTCATTGAAAGCAAACTGCTCGTTAGCGGGAACAGCATAGGGCATTAATTCGCGATATTGCTTGGCCGCTTCAATGGCTTCATGGTTGATGGTAGGCACTTCAAAATGGGAGATCTGTTTCTGGCTGTTATAGACGGGCTGCATCCAAGTGCCACCTAAGCTCCAAATCATGCTAGAGAATTCATCGTTAATATGGGGCTTATCACCCGACATTAGCGCTAGACCGTAAAAGTCATGAGTCAGTATTTTATCCGCCAATATAGTGCCTGCTTTACGAGTGAAGAACTGAGCTTGATCTCGTAACTCTGTTAAGGTTTTTGCTGGTGCGAGTGGATAGCCAAACTGACGCAGAAACTGAGCTTTTTCAGTTTTATTATCAAAGAGATCTGCTCGATAATGATTTCCCATAACATAATTGTTATAGGGAATAGCATGGATTTCACCTTGATAGGACAAGATGTTAAGTAGGGATGGGTAATAGGGTTCTAGGTATTTCTCCATGGCCTTTTCGCCATCGGGATCGTAAAGTTTAGCGAGTTCAATTAAGGGCACTGTATAACCATTGGCAGCCCATTCTTTAGCCCAGCCCGCTTCCATTGTGAGTAAATCGTATTTGCCTGAACCTTGAAGTAAATTCTGGGTCTGTAAGTTAAACATATCCTCTAATTCAGTACTGACCACTTGCACTTTTACGCCGGTTTTTGCGGTGAATTTAGGTAACATTTCTTGAGTTAAATAGTCGGTCCAAAATCCTTTTTCAGCGACCAAAGTAATGGGGGTTTTGTTTGTTAGCGGCGGGATTTGTGCCAATGAAAATTCTGCGTAACAGGGCATCATTATCGCTGCGGTTAAACAAAGAAAAATAAATCTGATCTGGTTTAACAAAAATAACACCTTAATGTTACGTATTGACTCTGAGTTAATATCATTAATTCAGTATTATGTATATTTAAGGATAGGTGGGATCAGAACTTATGCCGCGATTTTATGATGGTTTTTATTGTGTTTTTTACTTTTTGAGTAAAAAGCCGGTAACTCGATCTTAGCTAAGTTACCGGAAAAGGGTGGGAGTAGTGCGAATCGTTAACGGTTTTGGCGTTGTTGTTCTCGTAATTGCCTCAAGGCAATAGGTAGGTCGAAGTGTTGTTCAATTAAGAGTCGGAGCAGCTTTGATTTGGATATAGTGCTTTCTTCTGCCAGTGTAGCAAGATGGGTTATAGCCGCTTCACTGAGGGAAAATGTTGCTTTGCGATAGTGTGTTTTTGTTTCTACTTTTGCCGGGAATAATACGTCTGTTTCTAGGCTTTGTTTGTGTAAGCTCAACACATTTGAATGGCTCTGGGCCATGTCAGTTGTGATGTGATTTGCCTGTGAGCCTGTGTTTTTTGTGACAGTTGCATCTGCTTTATGATCTAGATTACTTTTTATCTTATTCAGACTTTGTCCCATTGCGTACAAGTTTGCCGCTTCAATAAACTCATCTAACGAAAGCGAGTGCTGTAAGCTGCTAGATGACATAGCGTTTTTCTTGAGATCGCTGAGTCCCATTTTGCCCCCTTTGTTGAGTAGTCGTGTGAGTGGATTGAGTTTGATGGGTCAAATGATGATGCATTTGACCCACCCCCTGAGCGTGTATCGCGGGATGTAGGAGATTGGCTAAGCTGGTAGCACAATCGACTTGGAATAGTTCGCAGGCGATAGTTCGAATTTCTTCGGCTGCTTTTCCTATGGGCTCGATTTCAATTACCGATAATCCTGATTCTTCACTGTCATCATAAACATTGCGGCAATATGTTATCGCGTCAAGGACATGGATATCATAGGTTTTACAGACTTCTTTGGCCTCTAAAATTCGGTTAGCTTGATTGGGTAGACTTGGACATTGGGTGATCACAAAAGAAGCCCGTAACTTGGGATTAATCATCTTACACGTCGCGACGATATCGTCCATGTGACATACGGTTTTTAAATCGCGGCGCTTAGGTCTTAAGGGCATTAAAATGTAAGCGGCGACTGACATGGTTGCTCGTAGTGCTAGGTTATCTTGCCCACCGCAGTCGACTATGACTACATCATAGTGTTGCTCAAGACTGAGTAAGTCATTACGGATCTTACCGTAAAGCTGTACGCAATTGATGCTGGCCAGTTGCGGATTGTTGTTTCTTGCATGGATCCAGTCAGAGGTGGTGCGCTGGGGATCGCAGTCCACCATAATGACTGAGGCGCTACATTCTGTGGTTAGAAATACCGCTATATTTTGGGCCAAGCAACTTTTACCGCTGCCGCCTTTTTCTCCACCGATTAAGACTATCATGACGCATTCCTTAATTCTTTTGATGACCCTTGTGCAGCGAGTTGATGTGTTTGGAGCTATCCGCATTGATGTCCGAAATCGAATGTAAACCTAATGTTAATCTCGGTCAATTGGCTGATTTTTGACGTTTTTTAATTAAATTGTCGTAGGCGTTTTTCTGTCAGTATCTGGTCATATGTCGTTAATTTGACAAAAAAGATGAGACGAGGGATTTATAAAAATGTTTTTTTATCTTATTGGTTTTACATTGTTTTATCTGTTATCCGTCAGCTAAAAGGGTTGTTTGTGGTGATCGGTAACTGTGCATAGGACTTAGGGTGTAGTTTTTTATTTCTTCCTTGGTACAAATGTTAATTTTATATTTCTAAATGTTATTAACTGAACTGAGTAAATTATCAGCTTCTCAGTCGAAAGTGGTCTTGTTTGGTGAGGCACTTGTCATCAAACTGCCAAATGCTGGCTTTATCATCTCTATAGACTGACGTCTAAATCGCTTGAAATTTCAACCATGGAGAAGGGATGCCAAATGGATATCAAAACTATTATGCCTATTAAGTTTGAACTCGTTGAAACTGCACCGTTATTTCATGAACTACTTAATCTGCGGGCCACAGTTGGCCTCCCTTCTATTGGCGTTGAACTTGCGGATGTACAGGCATTGTTCTGGGTCTCTATTCGATTAAGTGACAAGACTGAATTGGAGCATGCCGGCGCTGGGGCCGCTAAGTCTAATCTATTGGCAACGGCGTGTGTTTATGGCAACAAGCCCGGGCATTTGATGATTGAAGATTTTATTGTCTTACCCGAATACCAATCCTACGGGCTAGCAAAGATAATACTTGAGCGGGTGATGGCTTTTGTTGATGACCATGCGAGTGCGGGAACTTGTGTCAGTATGACCGCCCATGGTGAGCATGAACGCTTATGTAGTGAATATGGTTTTCAGTATGCTCCCTGCGCTAACTTAGGGCCTAATCTGTTAAAAATTATCGCTTAATATTCGTGTGATAATGCCTTTTGGATGTTAGCTAGCGCGTATTTTAGCCCTTGGGTATATAGTTACTTTTGCGTGAGTTAACGGCGACATTCGTTCGCTTATGTTGTAGCATCCGTAGGATTATCGTGACGTTCTGTATGAGATAACAACCTATGGATCAGCAACTCCTTATTGATGCTGTTAATCAAAAAATGCCCTTTGGTAAGTACGCTGGACGTAAGTTGCTCGAATTACCCGAACCTTATCTGGTGTGGTTCCATAAGCAAGGTTTTCCTCAGGGGAAACTTGGTGAGCAATTAGCGCTAATGTACGAAATCAAACTTAATGGCTTAGAAGGCATGCTAAAACCGCTGTTGAAATGAGTTCCCGTCTTTTAAGAAAAATACTGCTTTTGCGATAAGTGTTGTATTTCGTGATAGAGATTAGCGATTTATTGTTTTTAGCGTGCTTTAATGCAGCATATTAGCAAAACAAAAGGAACGCAGGCATGATGGCAAAATGGGTAAAATTAGCGGCAGTAGCGACTTTAGCGTTAGGCATGTCAAGTGCTTGGGCTCAGGGTGTCACCCACGAAGGTACTGTTGTTGATACGATGAACGGTGGTGGTTACACCTACGTACAGATTAAAGAAGCTGATACCACTTTTTGGGCCGCGGGTCCTCAAACTGAAGTGAGCAAAGGCGATAAAGTGGCTGTGGTTGAGCAAATGTGGATGAACGAATTCACCAGCAAAACCTTGAACCGCACCTTTGATAAACTGTTATTTGTTGGCCAAATCGATAAGAAATAGTCAGCAGTATCGAGTGCGCTAACCTGAGCGCCTCTGTAATTCAACGGCTTCGATACTTTCGAGGCCGTTTTTGTTTTTAGCGTTCAATGCCGCTAAATCTGAGTTTGTGACTATCTCGATGGGGACAAAGGCGGCAAAATAGCGGCTATTTTTCTAGCCGTTATTACTCAGCAGGGGATCACTCAAGTGATGGCGTTTGAACAGTTCGAGATCCAGCCTTATCAGTCATGTTATGCACGTGAAGTGAGTGAGTTATTTCACCTTTGCGTGCACAGCATTACCCATGTTCGTTATGCGCAGGCGCAGCTTATGGCTTGGTCTGCGGCGCCAAGATCGGCTAAACATTGGGATTTACGGTTACGTCGCTCGAAGGCGTGGGTGGTTTTAGCCATAGATGAAGCGACTGCTTCTTCTGTTTGTTGCGGTTTTATCAATGTCGAAACCCATTTCCCCCGTCAAGGTTACTTAGATAGCTTATATATACATCCAGATTATCAAGGTCAGGGATTAGGTGAGCGCGCTTATCTTGTTTTAGAAGCTTGGGCTAAGGCACAAGGCTATGTGCGCTTGAGCTTGGACGCATCTTATCTCTCTAAAGGCTTGTTTACTCGGATGGGATTTATTCAAATACAGCGCAGTTATCAGCAAAAACTTGGGCAAGTGATCCCCGGTTTCTATATGGAAAAGAATATAGGAAAGAATATTTAACGCGCGTTTACTATGGTTTCAGCTAGAAAGTGATGTAAGGTATTCCACAGTAAAACATTAGCTTAACGCCGTTTAGTGACACTATTTAACTAAATAAGCACTGTTTAGCTTAAATTAGAATTCGGTTAATCTAAGTCAATTAATGATTCAAGATGGAGGGCAGAGAATGAAGATTCGACTATTTACGCCATCGGATGTCTCGCAGTTGGCGGCAATCTTTGAGGCGAGTGTAATGCAAGGCTCTGGCGAGTTTTACTCGTTTGCCGAGCGCTCTGCTTGGGCTTATATCGAAGGTGAGATCCGCAGTGAGAACTATTGGCTTGAACGCTTACAGGGAACCACTATTTGGGTTGCCGAAACCGATAATATGCTGGTGGGTTTTATCAATCTTAAGATAGGCGCCGACAGCGATGTTGAAGCCGCTGCTGAAGTGGAATGTTTGTTTGTTCATCCAGAATATGCCCGTTCTGGGGTGGCTACCTCTTTGTATTTTGCGTTGTTTGAAGAAGTTAAAATCTTAGCGCTGAAACGATTAACGGTTGAAGCATCCTATCTCGCGCGGCCTTTTTTTGAGAAACAGGGATTTCGCAGTATTCGTCGTAATGAACATAAGCGTTTTTTGAATGCGGCGGATAAAGCACAGGGCCAAGCTCAAGTGTTGGTTAACTTCAGCATGACGCTCGCCCTCTAACTCAGCTTATCAAGGGCTGTTCTGGTAGCTAAACGAAGCCGTTAGCACTGCTTTATAACATCGCCATAGAAGCGCCAATAAAAAACACTGCCAAAGATGACTTGTGGCAGTGCTTCTAGGTGAGTGCTTATTAAGCTGGCATCTAATCACTTACTCAATCGTTTGCTTGGTAGTTTGTGAATAACCAATAACTAATAAATAGTGAAGCCGCATTATTGAATCGCTTTGCTAAATCACTTGTATTATGCGTTAGGCGATAAATCGAACACTAATGCGGTAACTGGGTCGCTTGTTGCAGTAAAGTCGACACTCGCGAGTTGTGTCAGATGTGCGCCGTCCCCAGCCATGAGTGTTGTGCCATTGATATCCAACGTACCTTCAATCAATTGAACAAACAGATGACGATTTGCTTGAGCGGCGTTTCTGTCCATCGTCATTTTTTCGCCTTCACTCAACACTAAACGATATAGGGTCGCATCTTGTTGCACTTTGAGCGTGCCATTTTCACCGTTTGGTGTCACTACAGCCGTCAGTGGTGAGCTTTGCTCAAATGCTTTTTGCTGATAGCCCGCATCTATGCCTAAAGTATCTGGGCGGATCCAAATCTGTAAAAAGTGCAGCGGCTCGGTTTTAGAGGCATTAAACTCGCTGTGGTAAATGCCTTTACCTGCGGACATCAATTGAAACTCACCTGCGGGTAAGGTTTTGATATTGCCGAAGCTATCCTTGTGGGCGATAGTGCCGGATATCACGTAACTGATTATCTCCATGTCTTTATGACCATGGGTATCAAAACCTGCACCGGGTGCCACTCTGTCATCGTTGATGACTCTTAGGGATGATATCCCCATGTGCTCTGGGTCATAGTAGCTAGAGAAAGAGAAGGTATGTTGACTCTTTAGCCAGCCTAAGTCTGCTTGACCGCGATCCTGTGCTTTTCTTAATGTGATCATCTTGCTTCCCCTTTATTTGATGCGGTTAGCGAATAGGTTATCTACAGCGAACTTACCGGCGCCTGAAACCGCCAATGACACTGTGGCTGCGAGTAGGGCGAGACCAAATTCGTAACCGTTATTGGCAAGGAACAGACCGTTGCCTATATGTACCGAGAAAATCGCCACAACCATAGTGAATGACAAGACGAGGGCGGTTGGGCGAGTCAGCAGGCCAAGTAACAGGAATAGGCCGCCGAAAAATTCGCTTGAACCTGCCATCAGTGCCATTAAGTAACCTGGCGTCAAACCTATGGATGCCATCCATTGTCCAGTGCCTTCTAAGCCGTACCCACCGAACCAGCCAAACAGTTTTTGTGAACCATGGGCGATTAAGATAATCCCGATAGGAATACGCAGTGCCAGTGGGGCAAGACTAGGGGCTGATTTCAGTGTTTTTGCGATCAGTGCTTTCATGGGATATTCCTCATTTCAAATTATTTAACGAATAGTTAAGGGTATTGTTCACTCAGTCTTAAGTCAGTTTGGCTGCAGTTCCGTAGAACCTCTCCATTGCTAAGCAGTGTAGACTTGACCTTTGGCAAAGAAAATCGGAACATTTTCAATGTCGACTTCAAATAATTTGAATATGAGGTTTTTATGTTGCCATCTATTAGTCTCGATGGATTAATCGTGCTCGATGCTATTGATAAGAAAGGCAGTTTTTCCGCAGCGGCCGAGTCCTTGTTTCGGGTGCCGTCGGCACTGACCTACACAGTGCAGAAACTGGAAAGCGATTTAGGCACAAAATTATTTGAACGTAAGGGCCAGCGCGCCGAGCTGACCTTAGTCGGTCAACTTGTGCTGCGCCAAGGCAGAGAAATCCTTGCGGCAACATCAAGGCTCGAAGAGGCGGTGCGTCAACTCGAGACAGGCTGGGAGTCTTCATTGACCTTAGCTATAGATACAGTGGTGCCGGATTTACCCCTGCTGCAGTTGATTGGTGAGTTTACTGAGCTGGGTAAGCAAGTGACTGTGAATATCAGCGAAGAGTCCTTAGGTGGCGGCTGGGATGCGCTCTATTCTGGCCGTGCCGATATCGCCATCGGCGTAACAGGGGAGTTGCCCAAAGGCCAATATCATGTGGTTGAAATTGGGGAGTTGGAGTTTGTATTTGCTTTAAATCCCGCGCACCCATTGGCGCAACATGCTGGCCCAATTCCGACCGAGGCATTGTTGCAATTTCCTTCTATTGTGGTGGCAGACAGTTCGACCGCCCTAGCACAGCGATCAAGTGGTTTATTTGATAGTCGCCAAGTGATCCGAGTGCCGAATATGCAGACCAAAATTAAGGCACAGCAATTGGGATTAGGTGTGGGTTACATTCCAAAGCACTTGATCTTAGATGCGTTGGCGGCGGGAAGCCTAGTGGCTTGTCATGTGGAAATGCCGCGCCCAACGCAAGCTGTGTTTATGGCATGGCGTAAATATGCTGAAGGCAAGGCGCAGGATTGGTTTACTGCGCGTTTATCGCAATGTGATTGGCAATTTTAAGCTCAAGTTTGTTTAGCGCTTTGTAAGCAACCACTCACTTTGTTCCTCACAGCATTAATGCTTACGCCATGAGGATCATAGCGCCTAACCTATACGTTGGCTGTGGCTGGTGTAATGCACATGCTGTGACAATAAATCAGACAAATTCGGTGAGCGATTCAAGAATCGAATAAAGGCCTGTGGCAAAGTCAGTGACTCCATCGACTCCTGCCAGCGGGCTTGCAACAATGGAGAATAACCTTCTTTACCAGCGGCGGTATAAGATGTTGAAACTCCTACGTAAAGTGACTCAGGCTCAACCGGATACCAAAGAGATTGACTGTCTTGCTGCATCATCTCTAGTCTGAATAAACGTTCACCCAGTGGGCGTCGCCCATCGTAGTAATACCGTAGGCCGTAAGTGTAGGGGAAACTACCCGCACCTGTACCACGGACACTGTTGTTGGTTGCCGCGTTAATCGCCGATTCGAGCGCTTGATAGAGAAACTGACCTTGAATTTCATACTTAACTAATGGTAATTCGAAGGGGAGTAATTGCCCCATCACATCGGCTAGTGTCAATTGTCCTTGGGCCACCGATTGGCGCACACCGCCAGCATTATGCAGAGCAAAGTTCACTCTTGGGTCGACCAGTTTGGCTTCTTGGAACATGCTGCGACTCACCCAAGGTGCTATTTCACTGCCGTGGGGCAGGGCTTTAGAGGGTAAGCGGGTATGGACTAAGTTCTTCGGCACCAGTGCTAACACTTTGTTTTCCATCTCTGCGATAGCCGGTTTGTAGATATCTCGGATCACGCCATCGATATCGGCATCGGCATCATCCCAAAAGATATTCGGATGCTGATTAAGCTGCTGGCGCACAGCTTGGTAATCTTGGTTATCGACGGCCGTGTTAGCACTTAAGATAAAGTGTTGATCTAGCATGAAGTAGTTGCCGCCCTTTAAATTCAGCACTTTCCCATCAGCGTCAAACGTTATCTCGGCTAAGCCGACGACTTCGGCATACTTACCCGCATGCACTATGGGCGTGTTATTGATGACTTCACCGTAGGGCAGGTTGCTCAAACCTAAGGCGCGAAAATCCCCCTGTAGCGTATGCGTGTGACCGCCGACGATAAGGCTAATACCATCGACTTCGGCCGCGAGGCGTTTATCCTGATCTAAGCCTAAGTGACTGAGCACGATAATATGCTTAATACCTTGATTTTTAAGGTGCTCAACCGTGCGCGCGGTAGTGGCGATAGCATCGACAAAATGGGTGTCGGGATCGGGACGAGCGATCTCTTTCATCTGATCTAAGGTAATACCGACAATGGCTAAGGTCTTATCGTGGAAGGGCTTAAGCAGGTATTTCGCGCGTTTTTGCTCATGATCATAATCCAAGATATTAGGCAAACCTCGCAGGCAACCGTGTTTGTTGAGATCTTCTTGGCTTAAATCCATATTGCCCGCAAGCAATGGGAAATCAATTTGCTTGGCAAACTCGGCAAGTCTGGCGTTACCTTCATCGATATCGTGGTTGCCAATGACCATAGCATCAGGTGCCAACAGATTGAGTAAGTGGGCGTTGGCCTTACCTTTAAAATGGCTGAAATACAGCGTGCCCTGGAAGCAGTCACCACCATGCAGGAAAATAAAAGGAGTATTGGTTTGTGCAGCGGTGTGACGCGCTTTTGTGATGTGATGGCCGATGCGGGCATAACCACCGCTATGGCTGGTCACATCTAGCTTATGTTGGCCTATGTTAAGGCTAAATTGGACGCGGCAGGGTTCAAAATTCGAATGGGTGTCATTAATGTGCGCGAGTGAGAGTGTGTAGCTCTGTGTCATAACTTACCTCTATTACGGCGGGTGAGTATATACCCAAGCAACCTGAAAATGCGAGTTTCAGAGGGTTCTGAGTCATCCGCATTCTAAAAGAATAAAGGGAGCTAGGCTCCCTTTATATTAACAAGCACTAAACTTGGTTAGCCTTCAGCCGGATTTGGCTTCGTCATCATCGGATGCGGCTTCAAAATCACCGTCATCGGATAGGCGAATGCCTTTTTGCTTCATGCGCTTAGTCCAAAGTTTACGTGCCAATTGCTGCATATCGGTCGCGGGGTCGTTTAGATCGACAATCTCTAATCCTAACATAGATTCGATGATATCTTCTTGAGTTACGATACCTTGGCTACTGCCGTACTCGTCGACCACCATCGCAATTTGGGTGTTACGTTTAATCATACGCTCAAAAAGTGGCAGTATTTTTGCGGTTTCAGGCACCACAAATAAACTTCGTTTAAGTTCACCAATCGGTGCTTCTGGCGTGTAACGCTCTGCTAGCAATACATCGGTGCGGGTAATGTAACCAATCACATCATCATGATCTTGGTCGTAAACTGGAATTCGGGTAAAAGGCTTGTCGCGGTATTGGCGCACAAACTCATTTTGGGTGAGATCTATGGGCAAAGAAAACATCACAGTGCGCGGCGTCATGATCGCCGTGACTGGCATATCTCGCACCTTCAGCATTTGCGTCAAAATTTTTGACTCTTGCTCATCAAGCTCACCGGATTCATGGCCAATTTTGGCCATAGCACTCATCTCTTGGCGTATATAGTGGCCTTCATCACCTTTGCCCATTAGGCGAGTGACTTGCTGTGACATCCAGATCAGCGGTTTAGTGGTACGCTTCATCCACAGCACGGCAACAGAAACACTTGGTGCGAGGCGACGCCAATGGTTTGCACCCAATGATTTAGGAATGATTTCTGAGAAAAACAGAATAATAAAGGTTAATACGCCCGAGAAAACACCTAACATATCGTCACCAAATACTTTAGCCGCTTGCGCACCTGCAACGGCGGCACCGACGGTATGAGCGATAGTATTTAGGGTAAGGATTGACACCAAAGGGGCTTCGACATTCTCTTTCAATCTACGCAAGCGCGCGGCTGCGGCACTGTCAGTTTGTTCGAGTGATGCGATATAACTTGGGGTAACCGATAACAGAACAGCTTCGAACACACTGCACAGAAAAGAAACAGCGACAGCGACAAGCACTATAATGATGAGGGTTAACATATAGGTGGAATTACAACTCCGTATTTTAGGCCAATATTAGCCCTTGGAGATTCTATCATAGGTGAATTGAGTTACTGGCTAAAATTTATTTGCGTCTGTATAATTCGCCGCCCTGTTGCAGGATCCGGTTTTTGGTGTTGAGGTTAGCTATATGAGTGAAAAGAAGATCAATTTATTAGACCTTGATCGTAAGGCGATGCGCGCATTATTTGCGGAAATGGGTGAAAAACCCTTTCGTGCCGATCAGCTCATGAAATGGCTATATCATTTCGGTGTCAGTGACTTCGAAGAGATGACCAACATCAACAAAGTGTTACGTCAAAAGTTGGCGGCCCGTTGCGAGATCGTTGCACCAGAAATTTCGAGTTTCCAAAAATCGACCGATGGTACGATAAAATTTGCAATCAATGTTGGCCAAGGCCAAGAAGTGGAAACGGTTTATATTCCTGAGGATGATCGTGCGACCTTGTGTGTATCTTCACAGGTTGGCTGTGCGCTGGAATGTACTTTCTGCTCGACGGGTCAGCAAGGTTTTAATCGTAACTTAACGGTTTCTGAAATCGTCGGCCAAATCTGGCGCGTGTCGCACTTTTTAGGATTTGCAAAAGACACGGGCGAGCGTCCGATCACTAACGTCGTGATGATGGGCATGGGTGAGCCATTACTCAATTTAGCCAATGTGATCCCTGCGATGGACATCATGCTCGATGATTTTGGTTTTAGTTTATCAAAGCGCCGCGTGACCTTATCAACCTCAGGCGTAGTGCCAGCGTTAGATAAACTGGGCGATGCCATCGATGTGGCACTTGCTGTCAGTATTCATGCTCCCAATGATGAGTTGCGTGACATTCTGGTTCCGATCAATAAAAAGTATCCGCTGGATGAGTTTTTAGCGGGTATTCGTCGCTATATTGCTAAATCAAATGCTAACCGCGGCCGCGTGACGGTTGAATATGTGATGCTAGATCATATCAACGACAGCACAGACCAAGCTCATGAGTTAGCGAAGTTAATGAAAGATACGCCATGTAAGGTGAATCTGATCCCATTTAATCCGTATCCTGGCTCGCCTTATGGCCGCTCATCTAATTCACGTATCGACCGTTTTTCTAAGGTTCTTATGGAATACGGTTTTACTGTCATCGTACGTAAAACCCGTGGTGATGACATTGATGCCGCTTGCGGTCAGTTAGCTGGCGATATTCGCGACAGAACGAAACGTTTAGCGAAAAAACGCATGCAAGAAAACCAGATTTCAGTCACAATGAATTAACTCTTTGTTTGCACAGATTTATAGGCTTGCCCATGAAGCATGGATTGCCAAGGTTTTCGTTGATTTTAAGCCTGTCATTATTGATGACAGGATGCGTCACTGAGCGTACTTATACTGGGACAGATATTCCTGTTTCGGAACGAAAGTTAGACAAAGTCGCCGCCGCAAGAGAGCGGATGCAGCTCGGTTTAACCTATTTAAATCGAGGTAGCACGGAACAAGCCAAATACAATCTTGATAAAGCATTAGAATATGCTCCAGAGCTCGAAGATGTGCATACCGCTCTGGCTTATTACTATCAAACCGTGGGCGATTTAGTGCGTACCGAAGAGTCGTACATGAATGCCATTAGTACTAAGGACGCCTCTGGCGATTCCATAAATAATTTCGGGGTGTTTTTGTGCCAACAAAAGCAATACAACAAAGCTGAAAAAATGTTTTTGGCCGCAATTGAAATGCCCAAATATACGCGCACTGCCTCAAGCTATGAGAACTTAGGTCTTTGTAGTCGCGAAGCAGGACAAGCAGAAAAGGCACGACAGTATTTTCAGATGGCGTTAAAGTATGACCCGAGACGCTCGGTGTCATTACTGGAGTTGGCAGAGTTAGAAGTCGATCAAGGTGATTTTATTCAGGCGCGAAACCAATTAGCGCGCTATCACCAAGTGGCTGAGCAAACTCCAGAAAGTTTAGCGCTCGGGATCAAAATAGAGCAGGCAGTGAATGATGATGCCGCTGTGAAGAGATTTGGTATTTTATTGCTTGCCAAATTCCCAGCATCACCTCAGGCCAAGCAATACAGAGTTAATTTGCATCAATGAAAGATCATGAAACCAATGCGCCAGTTGAGTCGGTAGCACCGCAATCAGTCGCGCTAGATGTCACGCTTGGTACTTTATTAAAAGCCGCCCGCGAAAAAATGGGCCTTAGTATTCAAGATGCCGCTGTAAAGCTGCATCTACGTCCTCGTATTATTGAAGATATTGAAGCTGACAATTTTACGAATATAGCCTCATCGACTTATGTACGTGGCTATGTGAAAAACTACGCGCGTATGGTCAGTGCCGATGCGGCTTTGATTGAAGCTTGTCTTGTGCAGCAAGTGCCAGTTGTGACTGAGCCTGCAATGCAAAGTTTTTCACGCAAAACCACATATCAAGCTCGCGATACACGTTTAACTTGGCTGAGTATTTTTATCGTCATAGTGTTACTCGGTTCGTTAGTCGTCTGGTGGATGCAAAAAACGACCTTGCTAAGCACTATTGATGTGTCGCAACCCACGGCTGAAGAGGTCGCAGCAGCGAATCAGACGCTGCCAGGTGATGTGTTATTGACCGAAACGGATGCCAGTCCTCGTTTGACTGAGATTGCCGCAAACGGCTCAATGTCTATCGATGGTCCAATTAAAGATACTGATGCAAGCACTATTGATGTCAGCACAGGACCAACGGACAATAATTATCCTCAGACCGTTGATACGAGTAATGAAGATGGCGGTTCAGCAATCGCAGCCACTACGACAACGCCATCGGTTCCGCAAACGACAGCTCCTGTGGTCCAACAGCCTGTTAGTGCAACGCCTTCACCGACCACAACATCAACGACCACTGCCACTGCAGTAAGTACTTTAGTTGCTGTTGCAGGACAATCGATTATAGATGTCCAGTTGACGGGTGATTGCTGGATAAATATTGTTGATGCTAAAGGTAAAGCGTTAGTCGATGGTGTTAAAGGCGCTGGCGCAACAGTGCAAGTGAGCGGTGTACCGCCGTTTAAAGTCATTTTAGGTGCACCCCATGTAGCGACCTTAAGCTTAGATGGTCAAATTGTTAGCCTAGCGGATTTCCCCAAGGGACGAGTCGCGCGTTTAACCTTGCCTAAAGCCTAACGACCGCGTAATGATCTGCAGCACGTACCGAAATAGAGCGTATTAAGCATGTATAATGAAACTCCCATAAAAAGACGTCCTTCCACCCGCATTTATGTGGGTAATGTACCGATTGGTGATGGGGCGCCGATTGCGGTTCAGTCAATGACCAATACTAAGACCACAGATGTTGAAGCGACAATTGCTCAAATTCGTGCCTTAGAGAAAGTCGGTGCCGATATAGTGCGTATCTCTGTACCCACTATGGATGCGGCTGAAGCCTTTAAACTCATTAAGCAAGCGGTCAATGTTCCTTTAGTGGCCGACATTCATTTTGATTATCGCATTGCTCTAAAAGTTGCTGAGTACGGTGTCGATTGCCTTCGAATCAATCCGGGTAATATAGGCAATGAAGAGCGTATTCGTAGCGTGGTGGAATGTGCCCGTGACCATAATATTCCCATCCGTATTGGTGTGAATGGTGGGTCATTAGAAAAAGATCTAATGGACAAGTACAAAGAACCCACACCTGAAGCCTTGCTTGAATCAGCTATGCGCCATGTGGATATTCTGGACAGATTGAACTTTGACCAGTTTAAGGTCAGCGTTAAAGCCTCCGATGTATTTTTAGCGGTCGAATCCTACCGTTTATTAGCAAAACAAATTCGCCAACCCCTGCATTTAGGCATTACCGAAGCTGGTGGCGCGCGCGCGGGTTCAGTGAAATCGGCCGTAGGCTTAGGTATGTTATTGGCTGAAGGCATAGGTGATACCCTACGTATTTCCTTGGCCGCTGATCCGGTCGAAGAAATCAAAGTCGGTTTTGACATTTTAAAGTCGCTGCGTATTCGTAGCCGTGGGATTAACTTCATTGCCTGTCCATCTTGTTCTCGTCAAGAGTTCGATGTGATCAGTACCGTTAATGAGTTAGAGCGTCGCCTCGAAGACGTGACTACCGCCATGGATGTGTCTATTATCGGCTGCGTAGTTAACGGCCCAGGTGAAGCCTTAGTGTCGCACATCGGTTTAACTGGTGGGCACAATAAGAGCGGTTACTATGATGAGGGTGAACGTCAAAAAGAACGCTTTGACAACGACAACATTGTCGATTCCCTCGAAGCGAAAATTCGCGCAAAAGCCAGTCAAATGGCGAACCGTATTCAAATCAAAGATACAACTGAGTAATATGTACCCGCATTTGGGCATAGATTACGCCTAATGATGTTGAGCTAGGCCCCGAAACCGACGGGGTCGTTTTACGTTTTACGCTCAAAAGCCTATAATGCGTGACATTTTTATTAATTTAGAGAAATCGGACGAGTCGATACAGTGGCAAAACAGATCCAAGCGATTCGCGGAATGAATGACATTCTGCCAACTCAAAGTCCTCTATGGCAAAAAGTGGAAGCGGTACTACGTTCGAGCGTCAGTGCTTACGGTTACAGCGAAATCCGCACTCCAATAGTGGAAAATACCGATCTTTTTAAACGCTCTATCGGTGAAGTAACTGATATTGTTGAAAAAGAAATGTATACCTTCGCAGATAATAACGGTGACAGCTTAACGCTACGCCCTGAAGGTACCGCGTCGACAGTGCGTGCAGGTAACGAAAACGGTCTGCTATATAACCAAGAGCAACGTCTTTGGTATATGGGTCCTATGTTCCGCCACGAACGTCCACAAAAAGGCCGCTATCGCCAATTTAACCAATTTGGCGTTGAAGTGTATGGCATTGGCTCGGCTGATATTGATGCTGAAGTCTTGATGCTATCGGCACGCCTGTGGGAAAAACTCGGTATTAGCGAGCACGTCTCGCTAGAGCTAAATACCTTAGGTGATCCTGCTGAGCGCGCTGTTTATCGTGATGCCTTGATTGCGTTTTTAGAGCAGCATAAAGATGCGCTCGATGAAGACAGTAAGCGTCGCATGTACAGCAATCCGCTGCGAGTATTGGATTCAAAAGATCAAAATGTCCAAGCCATATTGGTTGATGCACCTGAGTTAATGGATTTTCTCGGTGAAGAATCGAAGACACATTTTTCACAATTGCGTGAACTACTTGATGCTGTGGGTATCAAATACACCATTAATCCGCGTCTAGTACGTGGTTTAGATTACTATAATCGTACTGTATTTGAATGGGTTACATCTAGTTTAGGCTCACAAGGTACTGTACTTGCGGGTGGTCGCTACGATGGTTTAGTCGCCCAGTTAGGTGGTAAAGATACTCCAGCGGTCGGTTTTGCTATGGGCTTAGAGCGCATTGTCTTGCTGCTTGAAACCTTAGAGCTGACCAAAGATATTCCGCCAGAAGTGGATGTGTATGTCACGGCCATGGGTGATAGCTGTCTGGTTGAAGCCATCAAGGTCGCGCAGGAATTACGTAACGCACTGCCAAACCTTAAAGTGATGAGTCACTGTGGCGGCGGTAACGTGAAGAAACAAATGAAGCGTGCCGACAAAAGCGGTGCGAGTGTGGCACTACTGATAGGTGAAGATGAACTTGCCGAAGGTATGGTTACGGTTAAACATTTACGCAATGACATCGAACAACAACGGGTAGCTCGAAGTGCCTTAGGCGCATTTTTGGCTGAACTGATCAAATAAAGGGGACGTGCGCGTGGAAATTTATAGCACAGAAGAACAACAAGTTGATGCTATCAAGCAGTTCTGGAAAGATTACGGAAATTCAATTTTAATCGGTGCCGTAGTGGGTTTAGGCGGCCTATATGCGTGGAATTATTATTCTGACGTTAAAGTGGCGCAAGCGGAAGAAGCTTCAAAAGCGTTCCAAAATTTGACCACTAAATCTGCCGATGAAGCCGCTATGCTTGCGGGTGTCGCCGAGTTTTCTAAAAATCACGATCAAAAGGGCTATCAAGCCTTGTTAGAATTGATCGTGGCCAAAACTGCGGTAGAAGCGAAGGATTATCCAAAAGCGATTGATGCTTTGAACAAGGTGATTGCGGCTAAACCTGGTGCTGGTTTAGATGTGATTGCGACTTTGCGTGTAGCACGAGTACAAGCAGAGCAAGGTCAAATTGATGCAGCTCTAGCGACCTTAGATCAAGTAACAGATAAAGCTTTCTTTGCTCAGCGCGATGAGTTGAAAGGTGATTTCTTAGTACGTCAAGGTGAAGTTGAGAAGGCAAAAACAGCTTATCAAGCTGCCATGGACAATGGTGGTGTGGTGACAAGCCCTGCGCTTAAAATCAAACTTGATAGCCTAAATCAGGCATAAGGGATCCCTTGATGAAGTCTTGGTGCAAAAACCTGCTAGCCGCTGGATTAAGTCTGGCCATGTTATCCGCCTGTTCGTCGAGCGATGTCGAAGAAGAACCGGTAAGTGAGTTAACTGCCATTCAGGCGACAGTGTTTCCTGAAGTGAGTTGGAGCACCTCTGTCGGCAATGGTGTTGGAGATTATTATTCTCGCCTCGCCCCCGCCGTTAGTTATGGAAAAATTTTTGCCGCCGACCGTTATGGTGAAGTGGTTGCCTTCGATGAGGCCACTGGCGAGCGCGTTTGGACTAAAGATTTCAGCGAAGAGTTTCGTGATAACGCTTTAGCTAAAAATAAAGGTGCGCGTATTGCTGCTGGTGTGACTGCTGCGCGTAATAAAGTCTTTTTAGGTGGTGAAAGTGGGCTGCTTGCTGCACTGAACGCTGAAGATGGTCAAGTGTTATGGCATGTCGTTGCGGGCGGTGAATTACTGTCTGCTCCCACTGTGGCCGATGACGTCGTGGTGGTCAGTACCAGCTCTGGTTCACTCGAAGCGTTTAACGTCGATACTGGCGCCAAGCTGTGGGTGTATGAAATGCAATTGCCGAATCTGACCCTGCGCGGTACAGGTTCTGCAGCTTACGAAGCGGGTGGTTTCTTCATAGGTACCGCCGATGGCAAAGTGGCTGTTGTGATTAAAAACAATGGTCAAGCTGCGTGGGAACAGGCGATTTACAATCCAACGGGCGGTAACGAGTTTACGCGTATGGCCGACGTGGATATGACCCCCTTGATCCTTGGCGACAATTTATATGTGGTGAGCTACAACGGTAACTTAGTGTCGATGGAACTGCGCACGGGTCGAGTTGTGTGGACACGTAAGTATTCTAGCTTTAACGAGTTAGCATCAGCGGGCCTAAGCTTGTACTTAGTTGACGATCACAGCCGTATCTACTCAGTTGATAAACGTAACGGTTTGGAACTGTGGAGTAATTCTGAGTTAGCTAACCGCACTCTGACATCTCCGGCTGTGTATAAAGACTATTTAGTTGTGGGTGATTTCGAAGGTTATTTACACTTCATCGATCGCAGTACAGGGACGATTGTCGGTCGTGTCCAAGTGGACAGCTCAGGATTATACAGCCAGCCGTTAGTGGTGGATGATAAAATCTATGTTCAAGGTCGCAGCGGAAAGTTGGCTGTTGTAACACTTCCATAGTTAAAAGTGTTATCCTTGCTGAGCCCCTGGAAGTGTGTTCCGGGGGCTTTTTATTGAAAAGTTTTTTAGAGGCAAAATCATGATCCCTGTAGTGGCCCTTGTTGGTCGGCCGAACGTCGGTAAATCCACCCTATTTAATCGTCTTACGCGCACGCGTGATGCGCTGGTTGCTGACTTTCCTGGCCTAACACGTGACCGTAAATATGGTCGAGCATTCTTATCCGGCTATGAGTTCATTGTGGTCGATACCGGCGGTATCGATGGCACTGAAGAAGGGATCGAGACGAAAATGGCTGAGCAATCCCTTGCTGCCATTGAAGAAGCCGATGTCGTTTTATTTATGACCGATGCGCGCGCGGGTTTAACCGCTGCGGATCTGTCGATTGCACAGCACTTACGTAGCCGTGAAAAAACCACCTTTGTGGTTGCTAACAAAGTTGACGGTATTGATGCTGATTCTGCTTGTGCCGAGTTTTGGTCTTTAGGTCTAGGTGAAGTTTACCAAATGGCGGCGTCTCAAGGACGCGGCGTGACTAATATGATCGAATACGCGCTGACCCCTTATGCCGAAGCGATGGGCATTGTGCGTCAAGGTGAAGACGAAGTTACTGAAGAGCGTGAATATACTGAAGAAGAAGCGGAAGCTGAGCAAAAGCGTCTGCAAGATTTGCCTATCAAGCTGGCGATCATAGGTAAACCTAACGTCGGTAAGTCAACCCTGACTAACCGTATTCTAGGTGAAGAGCGTGTCGTGGTATTTGATGAACCCGGTACGACCCGTGACAGTATTTACATTCCAATGGAACGCGAAGGTCGCGAGTACGTGATTATCGATACTGCGGGTGTTCGTCGCCGGAGTAAAGTACATCAAGTCATTGAGAAATTCTCAGTGATCAAGACCTTGAAAGCGGTTGAAGATGCTAACGTGGTTTTGCTTATCATCGATGCCCGTGAAGGTATCGCCGAACAAGATTTAGGTCTGTTAGGTTTCGCACTCAACGCGGGTCGCGCTTTGGTTATTGCTGTCAACAAGTGGGATGGTATCGACCAAGGCATTAAAGATCGCGTGAAGAGTGAGCTTGACCGTCGTCTTGGTTTTATCGACTTTGCCCGTATTCACTTTATTTCGGCGCTGCACGGTACTGGTGTTGGCCATTTATTTGAATCGATTGAAGAAGCTTACGACAGTGCCACACGCCGCGTCAGCACTTCTATGCTGACCCGTATTATGCAAATGTCGCAGGACGATCACCAGCCGCCATTAGTGAATGGCCGTCGTGTGAAGCTTAAATACGCTCACGCCGGTGGTTACAATCCGCCAATCGTGGTTATTCACGGTAACCAAGTGAGTAGACTGCCTGACTCGTATAAGCGTTACATGATGAACTACTTCCGTCGTTCATTGAAAGTCGTAGGTACGCCAATCCAGCTGCGTTTCCAAGAGGGTGATAACCCATTTGAAAACAAGACTGAGAAGTTGACTATGAGCCAAGAGCGTCGCCGCAAGCGCGCACAAAGCCATATCAAAGACAGAAAAACCAAATAGTGTTTTTTACCAGACACATTTGAAACAAAAGGAACCTTAGGGTTCCTTTTGTGTTTTAAGACTGTTTAATCAGGGTTTACATCAATATCAATGTCCTCTAGAGAGTAGATTCCAATAATTAGATTAAATATGGCTAGCAGATTAAACCAGCAACATACCTAACTTAATATCTCGAATATTTTAGACAACTGTTTGTATCGGTCGTGCTCTTTTGTTTAGCATTTAGCTGCTCAACAGGAACTTAGAAGTCTTTCTCGCCTTTTATTAAGGCAGGATGACCCGATATCGCTTTTGATGTGTACATTCCCGCCATCGTCGCCGCTTCGACGCAGCCTGCATTAAGGCCTGTCTTTATCCAATCGCCCGTCATATACAGGTTATCTATCCCTGTGCCATCTGTCGTGATGCGATACTGCGAGCTGTCTTTAACCGATAAGACATAACGTTCAGATGGGTCTACATTTGCGCGCCAATATTGGCTATCGAAACGGGCAACGCCTTGGCGGTCTTGTTCATCGTGTAACCATTCCCAAGGGAAGCTATCACCGACATTTTGCCAAAGTTTATGGATTTCGGTATTGAGTTGATGGATAGCGCCCGCTTTTGCTTCTAAGGTTTTCCGTTGTTGGAAATCTACATCCGAGCTTGGTGGATAGGCCTCGACAGGCAATGCCGAGCAAAAGTAACTGGCATTTTTAGGTTCTAAGCCGCGCCAATCTTCTTTGTCTAGCAGTTGGTTCATTGATGCCCAAGTATCGAAGGGTTCGGTGAAGCCCGATAATACGGGTTCCTCGCCATCTTCAGAGTAATTAGGCCAGCCTATTCCATTCAGATCTTGGTTCATCCACAGTTGATAGGCTTGAGTGGCGACAGTTTGCACCTTATCAACGCAAAGCTTAAGGGCTGGGCTTTGTGCCATGACTTCACTCGCCACATGGGGCACAGAACCTATGGATAGACCGAAGATCACTTTGTCGAAATCTACGCCTTTGACTAAGCGTTTTTTCGGCAGGGCTTTGCCAAAGTGAGTTTCATACACGCTGTCCCAATCGCTCCAGAAGTGTTCAAGATTGATATTGTGGGCTTTAAGCAGTGCCGCTTGTTCAGGCTCAAGTTGCTCATAATTGGGCGTACTCGGCCAGCAAGCGAGACCTTTCACATCGACCAAAGGATCATAGTTTGTGACAGTCGGTGCCAGAGCTACTTGTTCAGTGATCTCAATCGCTTGAACGCTTTGATTACGGCATTCGAGATTATCAACTCGATTGAAGTAGTGGAAATTGACTCCGCGGCGTTTGAGCACTTCGTAAAAAGGTGTAAACACAACATCACCCATGCCCGCCTGCATTTTCCACATCACGCCACCTTGATAGCACAGGGCAATACGCAGCATAGCGCGGATAATTGTGCCCGCTTCTACATTGGGTTTGTCGAAGTTGCCTTTCTCATAGGCAAACACTAAGTCGTAAAAACCACGCACGGGGGCGCTGTCGACTGTGTACTTAAGACTGGCGCCGTGTTTGGTTAACCATTCGCGGTAATCATAACCATTGATGGCATCGAAACCTTTTTCAAACACATCGTCGGCAAACATGCCCTTGAGGATCGTGAGCCCCAAATCGGCGGCTATATATAAGTGGCGCAGTTCGTCATTATTATCTAAATGTCCGCTAAAACGTTTCACGAGTCTTTGATGCAGGGCATCGACAGCTGATTCTACAAGACCATCGTCACTTTCACTGTGTACATGCTCATCGCACTCGCGGCCAATCATTTGATTAAAATGGCATTCAAGCTTATCACCGAGCGCGTCGAGTGATTCTTTGGCATCTTCGACTGAATCCTCTAACTTATCTTTTAAGCGTTCAAACCAGCTGCTATCGAGCCAGTTTTTAGGTGTTCCCATGGCTTTTTCATCTGCATCGAGCAGGTCATCCATGTCTTTGAGCCATTCTTTGATCCACGCAAAGGCGACTTTAACGACTTTCCAGAAGGTGAGGGTTTCGGTGCCATCACCTGGGATGCCTGGTAGCATTGGGAAAGTGATTGGCCAACTTACAGAACGGCCATCAACTTCTTCCTGTAAGACGATGAAGTTATGGGGTTTAAAGGCATCAAAAAAAGTCGCAAGCGGCGCATTTGCTGGCCTATCCAATTCCTCATATGCTTTACGCATTAAGGCAAACGCGTTTTGATAGAAACCAAACCAAATATGTAAGCCATGTTCTTCAATGCGTTGTCCCATTGCAGCATTGCGGCCGCTTGCCCCTTTGCCACCGATACGCCAGCCGAGTTGATAGACATCAATCTCATATTGATTCTGCCAGCCGGGTTTGTCGGTTAGATAACAGGCTGCTGTCATGGCCGCGACACCGCCACCGAGAATGGCTATTTTCTGTTTTTTGATTTCGGAGTTATCGACTAATACCTCGCCGGGCGGCACTTCAAAATCAAAGTTAACATGGTAAGGCAGTAAGACGTGCTGCTCGCCAATCTCAACCCCGAGCGTATCCTGTAACGGGAAGCTGGCATTATCAAAAATGGTCGCGACAAAATCATTTTTGAGTAGGGCAACACTGTGCACTTTATTCACTTGGGCAGGTGCGGCGACGATGGCCTGATAAACGGCTTTTTGCCCTGATGAGTCGGGGAACTGCTTTAGAAATACTTGATCGATGGCGGGTTTAAATAACAGATGAAACAGCTGTTCTTCGCCGAGCTGGTCGAGCTCTGGGATGAAATCGGTTTGTTCTTTAAAGAGTTGCCAGGTTTGGGTTATCGCTTCAAGGGTTGAAAGCTGCGCCTCGGGTTTGGTATCGCAATTCACTTCAATCAATGGATGCAGGGCGAGTTCAGTTTCTGGCGAAAAATGTAAAAAACTTTTGGCAGCAAGGGATAATCGCGTCAGAGGCTCACCCACAGCTGGCATAGTGTATTCACATAAATATTTAGGATAACCAAAGAGTTCACGGCCATTAATTAAGGCCATGGCATCGTTCACCCAAATGTGTAGCGGCTGAAAATAGACTTGGCTAATTTGTGTGCTGTCGCTGCTATCTTGGCGCCCGACCATGACCCAAGTGATGATGTCCGTTTCTTGGATCCAACCTTTGGCTCTGTCTTCTGGATACGCGGAGTAAGCTTTTTCAATCTGAGTAAAGGTTGTCAGTACGTAGGGCGATAACACTTTAAAATACATTGCACTACCGGCAACTTGATTCAAGGTCTTATCGATAAAGCGTTGGAGATTTGCCTGTTTCCCCTTCAGAAAAAAACCGTACATATCGGCTTTATTTAACACTAAGGGGGAGTGCATCAACATACTGCCTTGGGGATAAATAAAGTCGGGGCGCTGTTTTTCCATGGCGTTCATCCTTAAATTTCAGTGTAAGTCCAATGATTTGAAAGCTATAACCCAAAAAGCATAGGGCAAATAAGCCATTAAGCCCATTGATTTTACAATTGAATGATTAAGTATTTGAGAGAGGATAACGGGGTTGAGTAGCAAGTTGGATATTATCCAACTTGCTCAGATTTGGCAGGTTTAGCACAGAACGAATTTGTAAAACAAACCCGTGAGAGCAAGGGTACTTAGATTTAGTTACTTCGATTTATTTTGGTAGAAATCCACCTCTGTATTATCGTCCGAGTAACGTCGCTTAGTATCTCTGCGGCGCTGTTTCACGCGTTTATTCTTTTGCTTACCTTTGACGTTATCGCCCCATGGCGCATCATCGTCGTCAAATTCATAGGAGTGTGACATGGTCAAAATTCCAAAAATACCTGTGCCATTCGCAGCACCCGATCTTTTTACCCAAAGGAGAGATGAAGCTAAAGCGAAATATTTCATCACTGATGGTGAAAAGTTTTGTCCAAAGGCTATATCTTGCCACTGAAATGGCCGCATCTGAGATTTTAATGGGGAATGTGTGGATTATCCTTATGATAATTAAAGGGTAAGTGTAATTATCATCGGAAATTATATTATATGATTGGAACTGGCGCCCAGAATGAAAGGCGCCAAGTTTTGATACAAAATAATGAGTTAGTGTTACTTGCTGCGCAGCATACGCGCGACAAACATACCATCACTATTCGCTTCAAAGGGCCACACGGTCAACATTTCTGTTTGTTCACCGCTAAAAGGATGGCGTATCGGCGTGAGCGTGAACTCTGGATGTTGCTGTAAAAACGCCGTTACCACGTCTTGGTTCTCGAGCGGCGACAAGGAGCAAGTGGCGTAAACGAGGATGCCGCCGGCCTTAACTGCGCGGCTACTGCGGCTTAAAATATCGAGCTGTAACGCGGCTTTATCGGCCACGGCTTCAACACCATCCAACCAACGCATATCAGGATTACGTCGCCAAGTGCCAGTACAACTACACGGGGCATCGACTAACACACCGTCAAAATGGTCCGCAGGCACGGGCAGGGCATCACTTTTCCAACGGGCCACGCTAATGCCGTTAAAGTGCGCTCTTTGGGCGCGTTTAGTGAGTTCTTCTAGGGCATTGGAGCGAATATCGGACGATATGATGCTGCCCGCAGATGACGTTTGGTTATCAGCAGCTTTAGCTAGCATCAAAGAGCGCAGTTGCAGGGTTTTTCCGCCAGCACCGCTACAAGCATCCCACCAATGGTCATCGGGTTCAGGCGCGCAAATTTGACCAATAACCTGTGAAGCCAAATCTTGGATCTCGATGTTACCGTCTTTATACAGGGCTATTTCATTAAGATTCATACTCTTACTGCCAAGATTGATGGCATCGCTAAAGTAGTGACCATCACTCGCTTCTATACCGAGCGCTTGAAGTTGTGTTGCCGCATCTTGACTCGTGATCCCTTGCGCGCGTCCCCAAATCGGCGGGCGACTAGACATAGCAGCAATTAATTGCGTTTGCTGCGCCGCATCAACAGGGCACACTTGCCAGAACCAGTCGGGTAATAAATCCTGTGATTTAAGCTTAGCCGCTGGAAATAAATGCTGCATTAGCGTGAGTTTGTCGTTGAGACTGTCAACTGCAAGTGCTTGAGCCTGTTGATAATCGATAGGCGACTGCGATAACTCATGCCAAGCAGTGGCGATATCTTGCCAGGCATGGGCTTCCAATAACGCACTGGCGCTTAGGCTGGCAAAATAAACGGCTGATTCTTGCTGATCGCCTAATCGCTGAAACCATCCCCACCAGCGGAACAGACTAAATAAGGATTCACGAATGACTTTACGATCCTTCGAGCCGTGTTTTTTATGTTCTCTAAAGTAGTTTGCCAGAATACGGTCGGCGGGCATTTTACTGCTTTGAATTTCATCGAATAATTGCTTAATTGTACTGGCGTAACTGAGTGCACGTTTTTGCGCTGGGGTGTTCGCCTGAACATTTAACGCCGATGATGTGACTGAGTTGGATGCCATACCGGAAGAGAAGCTGCTTGGATTACCCATAAATTTAGCCTAGATCATGCTTCTGTGACTGCGCCTTATGTAAGAGGCATAGTTGAACAGAGGAGAAAAATAAGTGGCGCAGAGTGTAGCAGTTTTGCCCGATAACAGGCAGTAAAAAAGCCCCGAATTAGCATCAGCTAACGGGGCTTTTTGTGGTTGAGTCACTGGGACTCATGGTGCATTCAGTACCAAAGGGTTATTTGGAGGCTATCGCGCAATGACCGTTTAGCAGATGACTATTTCGTCACCATCTTTTGGATTTGCTTAGCCCGTTCTTCATCGCTCATTTCCACCGGTGGCGGCGTGATTATGCCTTTTTGGCACGCAGGTCTGAGCGCTAACTCATCTAACCAACGTTGCAAATGTGTCAGACCTTCCATATTGATGCCGCTCCACTCGTGGATCCGCACCCAAGGCCAAGTTGCAATGTCGGCAATCGTGTATTCGTCACCAGCAAGGTATTGATTTGTAGCTAGTTGAGTATTCATAACCTCGAATAAACGTCGACCTTCTTTTTGATAACGGTCAATGGCTGCGGGGATTTTTTCAGGGAAGTACCTAAAGAATACGTTGGCTTGTCCCATCATGGGGCCGACGCCGCTCATTTGGAACATTAACCACTGGATCACCTGTGAGCGCTTTTTCGGATCGGCTGGCAGGAATTTACCTGTTTTTTCGGCGAGATACAGCAGAATAGCACCCGATTCGAATACCACAAAATCTTCGTTATCGCGGTCGATAATGGCGGGAATGCGACCATTGGGATTGATGGCGATAAACTCGGGCTGTTTTTGCTCACTGGTGCTGAAATCTAATTTATGGACGCGATATTCAAGTCCCATTTCTTCCAGTGCGATGGAAATTTTAAAACCGTTAGGGGTCGCGGCTGTGTATAAATCTATCATGATGATTCCTTTAGGTTATAACGCTTATAGCTACTCACTTTAGTGTCTATGAATATTCATCATCAGGCATTAGCGCCGCTATTTTTTAGGGGTTAACGATACTATGGCAGGACGCTGCGCCATAGTGATGAACCAAGCCTTAAGGTGCGGCAAGCTGTCAGTGACTTCAATATCTAAATTCTTAATAAAACTGATAAAAACGTAAGCCGAAATATCGGCAATACTGAATGCATCGCTTGCCACAAAGGCTGACGTGTTCAATTGTTTGTCTAAGCTTGGTAGGAAGTCAATGACCCTTTGGCGTGATTCTATGCCCCAAGACTCGACACAATTTTCCCTGTCTTTATAGACACCGCTTAAATTACGAAAGGCTTGAAACCCGACCATTAATCCTTGTAACTCTATGATACGTTGCCACATTTCTACTTTGGCGCGCTCAAGCGGTGTATTACCAAACAGTGAACGCTCACTCGGGTGGATTTCGTCTAAATAGCGGCAAATGGCAACAGATTCACACAGGTAGCTACCATCATCGAGTTCGAGCAGTGGAATGCGGCCATTTACACTTTTGGCTTTAAACTCGGCGCTTAAATTTTCTCCTCCGCGGATATCGACGTTCACTCTTGGCACTTCTATGCCTTTTTCCGCAAGAAAAATACTGACCCGGCGTGCGCTGGGAGTCGGAGCTAATTCGTAGAGTTTCATCTAAAGTCCTGTAGTTTTTATCAGTGCTTTATGCTCGATTCGGGCATATAAGGCTTTTTCTGAACGTTCGGTTAGGTTATAATTTACGCTATATCTAAACGAACAGTCAAGAATGATTTACCCCTCAACTTTCTGTAGTAAAGAGGAATGGTGAAGCTGATCGTGAACGCGTATTCAAGAGATTAGGTCGCAGGCTATGGCACGAAGTTGTAATTTTGATCGGCAAGAAAAACTCATATTGGCGATGGAGCTTTTTTGGCAAAAGGGCTTTGCCGAAACCTCGATTTCCGATCTCGTCGGCCATTTAGGCATTAATCGATTTAGTCTCTATAACAGTTTCGGCGACAAGCAGAATCTTTATCGCGAGTGCCTCAGTTTCTACCTCGATAACTACTCCTTTGGCGCTTCAGATACTTTGCTGCATGAAAAAGCGGGCTTAGCTGAAATAGCAGCTTATCTAGCGCGCTTTGTTGCTTTGCAGCGGGAGCAAAAGTACGGCTGTTTTATGCAAAATGCCGTGCTCGAAAAGAGCCTTAACGATGAAAGTGTGCTGCAGGAATGTCAGCGATTATTTTGTCGATTACAGACCTCATTCACCCAAGTGTTACAAGTTTGCCAAGCGCGTGGAGAGCTATTAGCCCATGTGCAACCACATCAAGTTGCTGCTTTTTTAGTGCTGCAATTACAAGGGATTAGAGTGTTAGGCAAGGCGGGCGAATATGAGTTATTAGACAATGCGTTTGTTGTATTGCAAAACTATTTACGTAGTTTGAGTGCTAATCAGACGGCATAACTGCAAATGACATAGTTTGATTGGCCTAGGTTTTTGCCTAGGCCATGTTTTTTAGAAATCTATTTTTTAAAAGTTTATTTTTAAAAGTCTATTTCTAAAAGTCCAAGTCCAGCGCAAAACACAGATAGGCCATCAGTTGAGTACAGTGTGCAAATTGCTCGGCACAAAAACTGGCTGCATCTGGGCGGCAGAGTTCCTCAAAGGCGATATTTTTAACTGCGATAAAATCTTTTCGTTTTAGCTCTATCAACATAGGGTGGTTTTTATCAAATCCCTTTGGTGGTCGAGTTAAGCTATCGCCATCCATATTAAATCCATGACTTTGTAAGGTTTGTAGCGCCTTTTTATAGCCGTTGGGATTCTCATCGATACAAGTGCGAATGGCATTTAAGGCTTTCGATTCTGGGTGCCAAATCCCAGCAGCAATAAAACAGCCATCTTCAGCGATATGTAGATACAGTCCTGGGGCATGTACGTCTTTGCCCTGAAAATGGCGAAATTGAATGCCGACATTGGTTTTATAGGGCGTTTTATCTTTGCTAAAACGGCTGTCTCGCTGGGGACGCATCAAGCTGCCGCCGACTTTTTTTGGTACGGCAGTGAGCCTAGGCGAGAGGGCGAGGATACTGGGCTGCATTTGCTCGATAAACTGCAGTGCAGGCGTTCGCACTGTTTCTTCGTATTCCGCCTGATGGGCTTTAAACCAGTCGCGGGAGTTGTTTTGTGCCAGTTGATTTAAAAATTGCAGGCTCGCCGCGCTGAACGTTGCACCAGTCGCGATGGGGATTTTAGTTGTTAGAGTGGCCATTATCAGGGAACCTTATTAATGCCGATAAACCGAGCATAAGCAGTATTAATGCCGATTGAGGAGCAAGGTGAGTTGCTGACATATCCTTCCATATCGCCCGCTCGTTCTTACTCACGATAGTTAAGACACTATAGTTAAAACACGATAGTTAAGACTGCACAAATAGGGTGCCAATACTGCCATCCTTCGGCAAGATCTTCACTTAAATTTTTGCATTGTGCCGCTTCTACCTTGTTTTCAATAAGTCGGTTATTTACACGTAAAGCTAAGTGAGAACTATTCTTATCTTTCTCGTTAGTGCCTATAATGCCGCCCTATTTTTAGATTGGTTTGTTAATAGGATGACGTTGAATGGGTTGCCTGCCTAAGTGTGATAAGTGGAAAGCGAATAGAAATCTGTCGCTTATGGGATTATGTATATTGCCCTCAATGCCGTTGTACGCCGCTGAGGTATTGGGCGAGCCTAAGGTTGAGCCGATTGAGATCCTGCAGGTTCATGGGCAGCAATATCGCAGGGCTATCACAGTCGCTAAACCCGGTGAAG
The DNA here is from genome assembly GCF_025654465.1 of Shewanella sp. SM101. Lineage (NCBI taxonomy): Bacteria > Pseudomonadati > Pseudomonadota > Gammaproteobacteria > Alteromonadales > Shewanellaceae > Shewanella > Shewanella sp. SM101. The sequence continues at coordinate 30,827 of NZ_JAKKRH010000028.1, read as the reverse complement.
CGATTATTTCCATGGATCAAATCGAGGAGATGCAGGCGACAACTTTCGCCGAAGTGATCGATGATATGGCGGGGGCGCATATCGATGGCGGTACCCGCAGTGGCGGTGAGCGGATTAATATCTGGGGCTTTGGCGAGACTGAAGATTTTAACGTTTATGTGGATAATGCCCCGGTGGGATTTGAGCAGTATCGTTACGGATCATTTTTCCTCGATCCTGACCTCATCAAACGAGTGGAAGTGATTAAAGGTGCCCATGATGTACGCTCGGGCAATGGGGGTTTTGGTGGTGCCATGTATGTGGTCACTAAATCGGCTGATGATTTTCTTAAATATGATCAATCCCTTGGCGCGCGAGTCAAAACCAGCTACGCCAGCAATAATGACGCTATGGGTTATACGGGGACAGTTTATGGCCGCGTGAATTCACATCTATCTGGCTTGCTGCATCTTACGCGTCGCGATGCGGGGGATGTCACTTTAGCCAATGGTGAAGAGTTTGAATATTCAGGTTATGAGCAAAATAACTACCTAGGTAAGATGGATTACACGCAGGGCGATCACCAATTAGCCTTGAGCGTGACCCATTATCTTGATGAGGGCCGCAAACCTTGGGCTAACCGCCGTGGCCCTATGCCTGCAATTTCGGACTACAACATCAAAAAGTACGGTTCCTACGAGCAGGCTCTGTATGCCACAACTGCCTACAACACCTATGAAGACAACACTTGGTCGGCAAATTATCGCTATTCGCCGAGTAATCCCCTGATCGATACCCAAGTGGTGATTTCCCATTCGGCGAATGCACGCCACTGGGTAAGACCCGATATCGCGTGGGAGAAAATGACGGTTTCTGTAGGCAACTTCGGTCACGAATCTTGGCTAGACTATAAACGTGACTACATTGATATCAACAACTTGAGCTTGATTGGTGACCATGAGATCACCACCGGATTACAGTACCGTAGTCTTGACCGCACTTCGTTAGTGTTTAACAAAAGTTATGAAACAAATCCCGAGAAAAACTTTGGCTGGTACACGCCTTATTATCAACCTGAAGGCCGTCAAGATACCTATGCTGCCTATATTCGCGATGCAATTCATCTTACTAATGACTTAACTGTGACTCCCTCGCTGCGATATGACTTTATCTACAGCATAGGTCGACCAAATATTGCACCAGATTACAATGATATTGCTGCGGGCCATGATTATAGCTCAACCCATCATTCGGGGTTCTCACCAAGATTAGGCATAGATTATCAACTGACAAATCACGCTCGGTTAAACTTTGATTACGCTTATAGCTTGCAAGCCCCTGTGGTGGATGAGATTTATGCCGTGCAATACGCTAAAGCCAGCATTACCGGCACGAGTCGCGACATTGATGTCGAACGCTTACATGCCTTCAAATTAGGCCTAATGACGCAGCATCAGCATGTACTTGCCAATGAGGATGCTTTGTCGACGCAAATCACCCTGTTTGCCAATTTAGGTCGTGATGATATTGCCCAGCGCCGCGGAGCTAAGTCTGATAAAAACCAGTTAATTCAAAGTGGTTACACAAATCTTGATGGTTACCATATTTACGGTGCCGATTTTGAAGCCCAATATCGCTATCAAGATGTGTTCAGTGATCTTGCGGTTTCATGGCTACAAGGACAGCACAATGGGTCACTCAGAGACAGCCAAGATGACGATGAATATTTAGCTAACATAGCCCCGCTCGATATTCGATTGCGTTTAGGCATGTATATCACAGATGACATTTCTATCGCTTGGCAGGGCGCTTGGTATGATGCGCAAACCAATGTTCCCCACGGTGATATCTTTAATGCCGAGTCGCCAAGCGAGAATTATTTCCTACAGAATGTGTATCTCGCCTATGAACCTCAAGCCATCTTAAAGGGATTAAGTGTGCGTTTGATGGTAAAAAATCTTACGGATCTGCAAGTGGTGCCGTTTCTCTCCGATGGGATCCCCGCAGCTGGGCGTGATGTTCGTTTGAGTTTAGCCTATGAATTTTAAAGACTAATCACCAAGGCTGTGTGGACTAGGCATATATAGCTCATAAAAAATAGGGTTATATTGCCTCAGCCCCCTGCCGAAAAATGCCAGTTTATGGCATAATCCGCGTTTTACTAGGCATATAGAACAGAAAAATGACTGAAAATGAATTGCTAAGTCGCTGTGGCGGCAAGTGTGAACTGTGTGGCAGCGAGCTTGAACTCTCTATTTATGATCTGCCAGCCTCCGATGGCCGTGACAATGAGATCATGATTTGTGAAACCTGCAGTGGCCAAATTGCGGCACCGGATACCATGGACATGAACCACTGGCGTTGTCTGAATGACAGCATGTGGAGTCCTGTACCGGCAGTTCAAGTGATGTCATATCGTATGCTTAAGCGCTTAAATGGCGAAAGCTGGGCGCAAGATTTGCTGGATATGCTTTATCTTGAAGACGATTTAAAAGCGTGGGGTGATGCCGAAGTTGCCGCAGCAGGTGACGATGCGACGCCAACGTTAGACAGTAATGGTGCAGTGCTCAATGCTGGCGATACTGTGGTCATCATCAAAGACTTAAACGTGAAAGGCACTAGCTTTGTGGCTAAGCGTGGCACAGCTGTGCGTAACATTGCTTTGACCAACAACCCAGAGCATATCGAAGGCCGCGTTAACGGTACTCGTATTGTGATTCTGACGTGCTTCGTTAAAAAGTCTTAAGTTTCGCTTAGTGTGAGCGCGATTTATTTAGCTCAACACAATAAAAACCGCCATGATCGTTAGCCGACATGGTGGTTTTTTTATGTTGAGTTAGGTAGTTAAGATACGCAGCGGGTGATTTGATATTGGCGTGCATAGCCCTGCGGATTAAATTGCCAAGATAATATCCACGCGATCACACTTAAGCCACCGAGTAATAACCAAGCACTGTTAAAGCTGTTGAAATTATCGCGAATTAATCCGGCAATCCAAGGCGAGATAGCCGCTATGGTATATCCCACACCCTGCACGAAGGCGGTTAATTTACCTGCTAACATAGGATTCTGTTGATGATCCATAGTGACAATCAGCCCGAGTGGAAAAATCCCGCCAATACCTAATCCTGCAAGTCCCGCCCATAAAAATAGCGATACTTGAGGGGCGAGTGCCAGTCCCATAAAGCCAATGAGTTGTAGCAAGCAGAGTAGGGCTATGATGGCGCGTCTGTCCGTCGACTTGCTGGCAAGCCAAGGAAACACTAAGCCCGCGATCACTTCCATGCTGGTTAAGAAACCTAACACTAATCCCGATTGAGTTTGGCTATAACCTAGCTCGACCGCGTAGGGGGCTAACCATGCAAGTACGCAGACATAACAACTTGTGCCTAATGCAAAAAATATCGCCAATAGCCAACTGCGACGAAAACGCCAAAAGTTAAGTTGCAAAGCTTGCTCTTTTGCTTGGCTCGGTAATGCGGCTTTATGTTTAATCAGGAGCCACAGCACGAGTGCGAATATGCCTAACCAAGTCCAATGACCTAGACCCGCGCGCCAACCTAAGTTCATCCCGATAAAAGGTGCGCTACTCGCCGCTAATGCCGCGCCACCCATAATGGCGGTGACGTAAAGCCCCATCATTAAGGGCACTCGTTCACCGAAATTAAGCTTAATCATGGCGGGCATTATGGTTTGAATGAGGGCGATTGCGACCCCTGCCAGTAATGCCGAGCAGATAAGCCAATTGGCATCTATCGCCCAGAAGCGCATTGCAGTGGCGCCGATCAGCAGTAGCAATGATCCTGTCATTACGGTATTGAATCCTAAACGTTTGGCGATACTAAAGCCTGCAAAACAACCCAGTCCCATGGCGAGCACGGGCAGCAATGTCAGCATAGATGCTAAGGTAAAACTTAAGCTGATATCCTTTTGTATGCTGGGCAGTAAAGGCCCAACGGAGGCGAGAATGGGTCGTAGATTTAGACCAATAAGGATGAACGCGAGTCCGAGCAGCAATAAATTCGCTTTCTCTGTCTGGGGGGATCGCATGGATTGTCTCCAAAAATAAGCTGAGTTTGATTTGCTGAAAAAGTGATTTGTAGCAGTATTTAGCATACTCATGATGATTTCCTTTCAACAACAGTAGGTTGAAACTATATCACTACAATTCAAAAAGAATCTCTTTCAGATGTATCTCGATGTAAAGATATTTTAATTCTGCGAGAAAATGACTAAGATGTAAAGAATGATGTAAAGAATCTTTATGTTGAGATAAACCTATGACAGCTAAAATGACGCTAACTAATGCCAGTCCTGCGGATACTAACGCGAGTTCTACGGATAAAAAGAAAGCGGCTTCGAATACTAAAGAAGATGGCCTCGATAGAATTGTTGAACAGTGGCAACAGCAAGGGGTTACTGAGGATTTGATCCCTATGGCTGTGCTCGGGCGAATCGCTCGTTTAACGAAATATATCGAAGTGGTACTGCTGCAATGCCACGCCGAATTTGGCTTAGGTCAGGGGGAGTTCGATGTGCTCGCGACGTTAAGGCGCTCGGGAGAGCCGTTCACACTCTCGCCTTCGCAACTTTATCAGAGCATGATGCTAAGTTCTGGCGCTATGACCAGTCGTTTAGACAGACTCGAAAATAAGGGGCTGATTGAGCGGGAGCACAGTAAGGAAGATCGCCGCGCCGTCCATGTTTCGTTAACTGCTGAGGGTAAGGCGCTCATTGATAAGGCATTACCTCAGCATATTCAATGTCAAAGTGCGTTGTTCGCGGGCGTGAGCGTTGAAGATAGGCCTGTATTACTGCAGATTTTAAAATCTTGGCTGAACCAATTTGAGCCGCAATAATTCGTTTAAAATCCCACTTTAGTCTTTAAAGTAGGCTGATATGTAATAGCGGATCACTTTGGCAAAATGCGGTAAACATGAGCCAACCGCGCGGGATAACATTTTATAGAACAAGGGAGTTGCCATGGTAAAAAGACGTGAAGCATTTGAATTAGCGGGAAAACGAGTCACAGCTGGGACGCAATTAGGGATCAAGCTGCCAGCCGCTAAGTTGTATACCGATACGCAACTCGATATTCATGTGGAAGTGTTTCACGGAGCCAAACCTGGCCCGACTTTACTGGTTTGTGCCGCCATTCATGGGGATGAACTCAATGGTATCGAAATTTGTCGGCGTTTATTAGCCAGAGTGAATCCAAAGAATCTGACGGGCACATTAATTGTGGTGCCAATAGTGAATGTGTTTGGTTTTATTCAGCAATCCCGTTATTTACCCGATCGGCGCGATTTAAATCGTTGCTTTCCAGGTTCTAGCAAAGGGGCGCTCGCAAGCCGTTTAGCTAATCTGTTTGCCACTCAGTTATTAGTTCATGCAACCCATGTGATTGATTTACATACAGGGGCCGTCCATAGGGATAATTTGCCGCAAATTCGCTGTGATACTAATGATGAGACTATGCTCGCCATGGCGAATGCCTTTGGTGCGCCGCTTATTATGCATTCTAAAGCGCGCAGTGTTTCTATGCGAGGTTATGCTAATCAACAGGGCATTCCTTGCATTTTATATGAGGCTGGAGAGGCGTTACGTTTTAGCGAGTTGTCGATAAAATCTGGCCTCAAAGGTGTGCTCAATGTGATGCGCAGTTTAGATATGCTTAAAGGGCGAGTGAGTAACAAAGGCGCGAGTGTCAGTGCTATTCGCAGTTATTGGGTTCGCAGTGAATCCGATGGTTTAGTGAATATGAAGCTTAAACTCGGCCAGCGGGTGACTAAGGGCTATATCATTGCCCATATCGTTAGTCCCCACGGCGGTGACAGTGTGGCCATTCGCGCGCCAACCGACGGTATTATCATAGGAATAAGTAATATCCCTGTGACTAACGAAGGTGAGGGGATGTTTCATATCGCCCAGTTCGAAGGTGATGAGATTGAAATTGCCAACGAACAGCTCGATGAATTCCTGATGGAATATGCCTAGATTCTAGAATCTAGATCTCATCACCCCTACAGTTTAAACCGCTCCACTGAGCTGGTGAGTGAATGGGCAAGCAGAGTGACTTCGTTGCTGCGTTTAGCCATGTCCATGGCTTCATTGGCATTTTGGTCTGCAGATTGTGCCGCCTCACTCATGCTCGACTCAATCCGTTGGCTGTAATCTAACTGCTCGTGGGCGGCGTGGGTGATCTCTAGACTCATTTTATTGAGGGTATGTAAGGTGCTTTCTATGTGAGCGATAGCATCCTGCAGGGTTTGGCTTTGTCCGACACATTCGTTTGCCTGATTTTGACCTGTGGTAATTGCACTCGCTGCCGTGGACGTTTCTTTTTGCAGGGCCGTGATCATGGTTTGAATTTCGGCGGTGGCGGCTTGGGTGTGTGAGGCAAGTGATCGCACTTCATCGGCCACGACGGCAAAACCACGACCATGTTCCCCCGCTCTGGCGGCTTCAATGGCGGCGTTCAGTGCCAGCAAATTGGTTTGTTCGGCAATGCTGCTAATGGTGGTTAAAATGCTGCCAATATTATCGCTTTGAATGCTCAAGCGAGACATGACTTCAACTGAGCTACTTAAACGGGCGCTCAGTTCGGCAATTTTATTGCGATTATCATCGGCAATTTGCTTCACTTGATTACCGTATTTCGAGGCTTGACTGATTTGTCTCGCCGACTCACTGGCCTGTTCTGTCACTAGATTTGAGCTAGTAAACATCTGTTCTGCCAAGGCTTTCGTTTCATCGACTCGACTGATTTGCGCCGTTGCGGCATTGGCGATGCGCTGGCCTTGCTCATTGGTTTGGGTGGCAGAGCTGTCCAATGAATGGGCATTTTGGCTGATATTGGTTAACAGCTTGGCAAGATCGTCACTCAAGGTATTTATGTTATCGATTAGGGCACCAAATTCATCATTATGGCGTTTATGAATGCGTTTAGATAAATCCCCTCGGGCGATACTGGCGAGTGCGCCGTTCACTAAGGCCAAGGGATTGAGCATGGCCTTGGAGGTGAAGAAAGAGATAAAACTCACCATGGCGATAAATACCAGTGCTAGTACAATCGCTAAGGTTTGACCCTGTTGAATATCATTACTGGCGATGGTTTGCAGGCTGGTAAATCGGCGGTCGGCTAAGTTGATTAACTTATCTAAGGCGAGATTATTCGCATTAAACTCTTTATCGGCATCGAGGTAATGTTGCTCTGCTTGTCGTTGTGCCTCAACTACGGCTTCCTGCACTTTATAAAGTTCAGCAGGCGCTGCGAGTAAGGTATTGATAATCGCATATTCTTGTTCGAATATTTGCAGTAATCCTAAGGTATCAAGCCCATCAGTTTGTTGTTTTAAAAAGGTAAAGTTAGTGGTGAGATTTCCCAGTAAAATACCGACATCCTGTTGGTGCGATTGAATAACATCCAAACTTTGAGTGTGGATCAGTTCCCCCATAGTGTTGGCTAGCGTATAGAGCATGTCGTCAATGCGAGTACCTGTGCCGACAATTTCTTCGAGTAAAGTGGGATTATCGGGGATGGAAAGAGTTTCGAGATCAATCATCGCATTACTGGCGTTGGTCTTGGCATGGTTAAAGCGCTCAAAGAGTTGCAGGTACTGCCGTTTTGCTTGTTCATTGGCGAGTTTAGCGCTAAACATGGCTTGGCTTTGCTGCAAATAGGCTTGGTATCTTGCTTGCGCTTCGTTCAGGGATGTTTGCATCTTAGGTTGATCTGCAACTCGCTTAATTAACTCATTTTCGATACTTTGATATTTCTTCTGCAGCGCGGTAAATGCTTGCTGACTTTTGGTTAAGGCGACAGTGTCTTGCTGACTATGGGCTAGGGTGGCAAGGCGTGACATTTTTAATAGCACTAGTTGTAAGCTATTACTCTGCTTTTGCACGGGTACGGCTAAGGTTTCAATATTTTGATAGGCAGTTTGTACTTGGGAGAGTGAATAGTAGAAAAAGCTACTGCCAGCGATGAGTAGTGCGCCAATTGCACTAAAACTAAAGATGATTTTTTGTTTTATGGTAAGCGTTAACATAGTGCGAAAACCTCTTCTATGACTGTCCCTGTAAAATGGGTTTATTAATGGTTAGATCGCTGTTTTCGTTGAAATATTGATTTAAGTGTAGCAGAGTTCGTCACAAGTAAAGTGAATTATTCTATTGAGAGTTTAGCGCTAGTTAAGGTTAACTTCTTGGTTTGATTATTTAAAAATAATCTCGACCGTATCGTAAAAAGGATTAAAAATGAAATCTGTCGTTTTGGATGAAAAGCGTATCGTACCGACAAAAATTATCTGTATTGGACGTAATTATGTCGACCATATCCATGAGTTGGGCAATGACATACCCGACGACATGGTGGTGTTTTTAAAGCCCAATTCGGCGATGTCGACTGTGCTACTTTCTGAGCATCAAGGCGAAGCCTTGCACTATGAAACCGAGCTGTGTTTTATGTTTCAAGATGGCCGTTTTAGCAGCGTTGCCATTGGCTTAGATCTCACTAAACGTGATTTACAAAGCAAGTTAAAAGCCAAGGGATTGCCTTGGGAGCGGGCAAAGGCCTTCGATGGGGCCGCATTATTTAGCCCCTTTGTGGCGATTGATGATGCCGAGGCACCGCTGCATTTTACCTTGAGTATCAACGACAACTTGGTTCAAGAGGGGCATATCGATTTAATGATCTACAAACCTCAGACCATTTTGTCCGAACTACAAGCGTTTATCAGTCTCGATGAAGGCGATATAGTGATGACAGGCACCCCCAAGGGCGTGGGAGTGATTCCCGCTAAAAGTGTATTTAACGTCACGCTGAGCCGGGGTCTGCAAGCGAGTGCTGAGCCCTTACTCGAATGGCAATGGTTAAGTGTTTAGTGATAAATCGCTGAGTAGCTCGCATGATTGAACCTGATGACGTAAAAAAGACTGCTGTATTGCAGGTGTCAATTTGCCAGCCTCTGCAACAATTTTTGCTTGCGTTAGGGGCGAGTCAAGCTGCTGTTGAACGTTACTTACCACAGTTTAAAGCGTTGAACGTGCCGGCGGGAGAGGTGCTTCTTGGCCAAGGAAATGAGCAGTCACAGGCATATTTTGTTGTGGATGGTATCGTGCGCGCTTGCCATTATACTCAGGAGGGCACAGAGCGCTGTAAGGAGTTCTATTTCGAGGGTGAATTGTGTTTTTTGTATGTCAGTTGGCTGAAGCAAATTCCTGCTCGTTACCAATTAGAAGCTTTAAGCGCCTGTAAACTTATCCAAATGCCCTTATCCGTGTTGGATGATACTTTGCTGCAGGCCGTGCAACTTGGGTTACTTAAACAGCAATTATTGTATAAAGAACAAAAGGAAGCCTTTTTGCTGCTGCACACACCTGAGCAACGTTATCTGTATTTACGCGAACATTCACCACTTTGGCTTGAGCGGTTAAGCCAAGGTCAGCTAGCTAATTATATTGGTATTACGGCAATCAGTTTGTCGCGTATGCGTCGACGACTTCAAGACTCTTTTTAACGTTTTTTGCCCTCAGTTAACTTAAGTTAATGCGCTAAAGCGCGATTCCCATGATGCTGCGCCTTAAGTTGCGCTCTCAAGTCTGTAAGGCTTGCAATCTGAGTGCGCATTATTGCTTAAAGCTAAGGGGCTTAATAAGTTGACTGCGTTTACTTTGTCTCAAATTTTGGTGGCGATAGCCATTATCTTCGATCTGATTTCGTTTCAATTTAAGGCGCGGGAGCGGATAGTCGCCTGCCTTTTTGTATCGGGTATTCTGATTTCTATTCATTTTTGTCTGTTGCAGCAATGGACTGCAGCAGGCTTAATGGGCATAGCCACAGTGCGTTATCTCACCAGCATGTTTACAACGTCAAAGGTGGCCATGTGGTGTTTTTCTTGCGCAGCAGTGGCAATGAGTATCGTGACCTTCAATGGCATAACGACAGTGATCAGTTGTATAGGTACCTTGTTTCAAACCCGCGCCGCATTCTGTCAAAGGGATAGGCAAGTTGGGCCAGTACGGAGAAAAAGGCAAAATGCTCAGGCCCCGCAGCTTGTCGCAATAAGGGATTCACTGCTACCTGCAATAAACTCATGCCAGTGCCAATACAAAACAGGCTAAACATGGCGATGCTAAAGGTGGGCAGACACACAAAAGTCACGGCGCCGATAAACGCCAGGCTAAAGGCTAAGATGATCACCCGCTTTTCACCGTACTTGTCCACCAAAATCCCCGCAGGAATCGATGTCACGCCGTAGGCGATAAAAAACGCAAAGGGAAATAACCCCGCCAACGTCAGGCCGATAGCATAACTGTCAATTAACGCAGGGAAAATCGGCCCCATGCTGTTGGTCATCAAAGAAATCACAAAGAAAGTGCAGAGAACAAACAGAATGATGAGTTTGTGTTTCATGTGCTTAGCCAATTGAATTAAGTGAAATTCATTGTGGCTTGACGCTCGCCTTGGTGGTGATACGAATGGTGCCTCTGTCGATACTTTTCTCACATAGTCAAATCGTGTTCGCGCTGATTTAGCTGATTTAGCTGATTTACATCAGGTGCTGTAAATACTTGCTGTAGATAGTGGGCAGCAGATAGCTGCTGCGGATGAGCATAGATAAAACGGTGTTTTAGCCTCTGCTGATAATGTGTTTACTTGTAAAATAGTTACCTTTAATTAACATTGGATAGAATAGTATTGGAGTGGCGGATTCTAGTATCACTGCAAGGCTGACTTGCTATAGACAATAGTGCGCGTGGCACTGCTATTTCTCGGCTCAAATAGGTCACAGCTGGCATTTAAAAATAAGGACTAAGTGGTTGAATAATTAAACAGGGTGGAATAACCGCTAGCTTGAGTGAATGCGTTGTTGTGTAAGGGCTGATTGAAGCTAAAGAAAAGGAATGAGCAACTGGAGTTTAATGGATGAAACCTCTGTGTGAAAAAGTGATCCCCGATGAAAATAGCTCTTGGCGTTACTTTCGTTATGAATGGGACCACATGGATCTCAATTGGCATTATCACCCCGAGTACGAAATCTGCTTAACCCTCAACAGTTATGGTATGCGTTATGTGGGCGACCATATTGCCCGTTATGGCGATTATGATTTAGTGATCATAGGCCCAGATATGCCCCACGGCTGGCAATCCGAGGTTAACCTTGGTGTTTCAACTGACGAGATATCAAATGGCAACGCGCTAAAAGACGACACTTCGAATGCGAGAGTGCAGGAAGTTGTTTATGTGGCACAAATTCCAGCGGTCTGGCTACACCAAATTGTGAATGAGCAACGTGAGTTAGCGTCTTTGCATTCACTTTTGACCCATGCCAAACGAGGTGTGTTGTTTAGTGAGGAAACGGCGCGTAAGGCCCATAGTGTGTTTATCGAAATGGAGACGGCCAATCCTTTTAGACGCTATATTTTGTTATTGGAATTATTAGCGTTATTACAACAGGATAGTCAGCAAGAACTCTTGTCGAGCACCTTGTTTACCCACGGTAGTAAACTCGACTTTACCGTGAAAAAGCTCGATAAAGTGATTGAGCATATTTATGACAATTACACTCAGGCCTTGTCGGCACAGGATTTGGCAAAGTTAGCGCACATGAGCACCAATCATTTCCATCGATTCTTTAAAAAACGCACCGAGAAAACCTTAACTGAGTTTATCAATCAACTCAGGATAGCTAAGGCGTGCAAGTTACTGCTGTCAAATCAAAGCCCGATATCAACCATCAGCGATCAGTGTGGTTTCAACAACTTATCCAATTTTAATCGGCGTTTTATTCAATTTAAAGGTGTCACGCCGAGTCGTTTTCGTCAGTGCTTTAGCAGTAAACAAAGGGCAATTTAACCATCCTTATCACGGATGCTTAGGCTGAAAATACTGCTCCACTAAGGTTTGGCTGTAGCGTATCGCTTGCGCCGTGATCTCCGCTGAAATCGGCTCAAATGGACGCTTCAGTTTTGGGTCGCGGTAATCCATTCCCGCTAACAGCGCATACCAAGAAGGGCGAAAGTAGGCGAGTTGCTGATCGTATTGGTAAAGCAGTAAATCAAAGTCTTCCCCTTGATACCAAGCTTGCAATAGTTGTGTCAGCCTTTGGGAAATGGTGACTTTTCTCGCCGCCGACCAATAGGGTTCACTGCGCTGGCTGGTGACATAATGGGCCTGAATATAATCCTTTATGCCGAGCACTAACTGCATGACTGCCTGATTGAGTGTTTGTCGACTTAAGGTCTCTGCCTGCTTATTCAATTGATAGCGTTCGAATAACGACATAAATTTTTCAAGGGTGAATTGGGTCATCATGATCGATGTGGCTTCGAGTGGTTCGATAAAACTTTGCGCAAGTCCTATCGCCAGCACATTGTTGTGCCAAGCCTTGTCACTGACACCGACCCGCATCTTGAGAAACCGTACTTGGGTTGATTCAGGCAGATTAACACTGTGCAATAATTCTTTGGCCGCGGCATTGGCACTGAGGTGGCGACTGCTATAAACATAGCCATTGCCAAGCCTGTGGGTGAGAGGGATTTGCCATAGCCAGCCTGCACTGAGCGCCGTTGCGCGGGTATGGTACTTGGCCTGCTGTGCTTGTGTTTGCAATGCTTGGGCTTGCAGCATTTGGGTTTGCTGTGTTTGAGTGGTGTCCATTAATGCAGGTACAGTGACGGCGCTGTCGTTGAGCAGTTCATTGGCGAAGGATTGAAAGGGTACGCCTAGGGTTTTATGAATCAACTTAGCGCTAAAGCCACTGGCATCGATAAAAAAGTCGGCGTTAAGTCGTTCGCCATTCGCCAGCATTAAGGTGTCTATATGTTGGTTTTGGGATGTTGAAACTTCAATGACATCGCCGATGAGGTGTTTTACGCCGCGTTGGCAAGCGTATTCTTTTAAGTAGTTGGCAAGTTCAGTGGCATCGAAGTGATAGCCGTATTCGTTAGCGTAGGGCAACGCTTTATTCGGCCTTGGGCTGAGATTGTGTTTGGCCAGTACGCCGCTGGAGAAGAACGCGTCGGGTTTAACGGCACTGCCATGACCGCGGCGTCTTGCATTGGCGTTGATAAAGAAAACTTCAGCGGGTTTCACATCCATTTGACAATAGAAGGGATGAAAGTATTGCTGCCCGTCCCCATTCCAGTTGATGAAATCGATGCCAGTTTTATAGCTGGCGTGGCATTGTTCCATCCAATCTTTTTCGCTAATGCCTAAGTTGTCCATAAAGCGTTTCAAGTGTGGCGTTGAACCTTCACCAACGCCTATGGTGCCTATGTTGTCCGATTCCACTAAACAGAGTTCAATGGCGGCAAATACGGGATTATTCGCGAGGGCGGCCGCGGCCATCCAGCCTGCGGTGCCGCCACCTAAGATAATGATTTTTCTGATTGCTTGTTTCACTTTCATGGCTTATACCTCTGCATTATCAACGCAAAAAGCCGACCCTAAGGTCGGCTATGCTGTGACTTAAGTTTAGAATTTATAGCTGGCACCGACGAAATAACGTGAACCAAATTCGATGGTATTTTGCGTCAATCCGTATTTAACATCATAGGATTGCACCACTTCATTGGTTAAGTTAACCCCTTCGAGTGAAATATCTAAGTTCTCCATTGCATGCCAAATAATCGAGGCATCCACTTGTTGATAGCTGTCGTTTAACACGTTTTGAATGTTACCTACGCCTAAGTATTCTGAACGCCAGTTATAGGCGATACGGGCGCTGAACAGATCATCTTCGTAGAAGAGTGAGCCGTTGAAGGAGTTTTCTGACACACCTTCAATCATCTGCTCGGTGCCATCGGGGCGCGTGCTCTTACTGTCCACATAGGTGTAGTTGGTTAAGAAGCCAAAACCGCTTTCAAAGTTATGTTGTAGCTGGATTTCAAGCCCAGTCACTGAGCCGCTACCGCCGTTGGCTGGGGCTGTGACACGGCATTTATCCCACTCGGATTCTGACGCGCCGCAACCTTCGATATATTGCGTCGACTCAGTGACAAACACTACGTTATCAATATCTTTGTAGAACAAGGCCGCCGACAGCATAGAAGATTCAGTGAAGTACCATTCGATACCAAGATCGGCTTGATTCGCCTTATAGGGTTTTAAATTTGGATTACCGCCGGTCGCAGTACCAAAGTTTTTCGCTATCGCTAACCCAGGTTTAAGATCGCTGTAGTTGTTACGTGCCATCACAGCAGAGGCCGAGGCGCGTAGGATTAAATCTTCTTGCAGATCGAAGGCGACGTTGATACTCGGTAACCAATTATCGTAATTAACGGATTCATTGTAGGGTTTGCCATCGGCAAAACCGGTTGAAGTTTGGTCAGTGTTAACGTAGCGCACGCCAAAGTTACCACGGTAGAATTCGCCGCTGAAATCCGCTTGGGCGTACAGGGCCAACATATCCTCTTCGACAGTGAAGGTGTTACCGAGATCGGCGACTTCCACTAACTCGCCATTGGCGTATTTCTCGCTGATAAACGCCCACCATTTGTCTTCATCTAACTTGGCATAGGAGTCGAGCACATTGCCGCCGCTCTGGGAATGCAGGCCAGACAGTACGCCATCGCTCCAGTTGGCTAGGTTGCCATTAGGCACGAAACCTAGGATTTCTGCGGGGTTACGGTTGAAGGCATTACGCTCGAAATCACTGGTGTTGTACTTAATCCCGACCGCAATTTTATTAATAAAATCATGATCGAGTTGATATTCGAAGTCAGACTGTGCGTAGGTGACTTTATGATCTTGCACTGTGGTTTCGTAGTTGGCTTCCTGCGCATGCTTGAACTGGCTAGCATCGTTGGCATCTAGGCTCGTGAGCACCACTTGATAGGGACCTGTGGCATCGTAACTAAAGCCACCATCGACACTGCCTTGACCATTAGGGAAGGCGGGATCGCCAATTTTGCCACCTTGGTCCGTCGCAGGGATCCACCAAGAAGATGAGCCGCCTTGGGTGCCGCCATCTGAGGTCGATTGGCCAATGACGCCGCTAAGGGTGAAACTGTTCCCGACGTATTTTCCGGTTAAGTTGAGTACGTCAGACTTCATATTGACCGCGTGGCGTACCACAGGGTTATAAATAATCGACGCATACGCTGGCAGAATCGTTGCCGATGCTGTGCCGCCTTGGGCGTTATTTACTACATTGGTGGAGCCCGAACCGCGGGCGCCAACGGTTAAGAAGTTATGGTTTACGTGGGGGATATCGAGTTCAAAATTAAAGTAATCTAAGGTGAACTCTGTTTTTTCAGTCGGTGCAAATTGCAGTGTGACTTGGGCACTGGTCCGTTCACGTTCGGCCCTAAATGCTTGTGAGCCAATCCCCCACGCCCCTACAGTTGATTCTTGGTTTTGTGCAGGATCAGCGGAAAAGTACTCATAATAACCGCTGAGCGATTCCAGTACTTGGCGGCCGCTGGTAATTTTCTCTACTGAATAGGCGCCTAAAATGCCGAACTTTTCATCGTCATTTTTCCAGCTTCCGACGAAAGATCCACTCGGATCTGTTTCATCGTACAGGCTGCTTTGGCTCAACTCACCCGCCACTTGATAAGTGTGAGCATCGAGATCTAAGGGCTTACGGGTTTTGAGATCGACAGTGCCGCCCAGCGCACCTTCTTCAAGGCTAGCGGTTGGCGTTTTGTGGACTTCAACCGCACTGACTTGCTCGGCTGACAATAATTCCATGTTGAAGGTACGAGTGGCAGGACCAAGATCATACCAAGAGGTGCTCGCAACGGTTTGACCGTTCAGCAAAATACGACTCTGTTCAGGCGCTGTACCACGAATGGTGACCCCGCTCACTTCACCGTATTGTCTATCGACCGTCACCCCAGAAATGCGCTGCAGCGCATCACCAATGTTTTTATCGGGAAACTTACCGATATCTTCCGAGGTGATAGCATCGACCGTGGAGTCGGCGAAGCGTTTGGTATTCATTGAGGCTTCAATCGAGCGACGTATGCCGCGTACTTGGATTACCTCAATATTTTCTGCAGTTGCCTCTTGTTGCTCCGCCGCGACTGCGGTTGAGCTCATCCCGAACAAGGCGTTAGCGATACATAATGCGAGCAAAGAGCTCTTAAATAGTTGACCTTCTGACATGTTATTGCATCCCTGTAGTGCTTTTATGTTGTTTTTTTCTCCAGTTAACTTACCTGTTATCGAATTGTTGATGCGGTACTTTTCACACTAGGATTGGTATTTTTCTATTGTCTTTGAAGCCTTGGGTAAGAGATGGTTAACTGGGTGCAAAGGCAGAATTTATCGACTTAGCGTAGAAAAGTATGGCTTGTTGCTAGGATGGTATAACTAATGCTGGTGGGATTACTCACTATAGATAAGCTAAACGGATGAGTGAACTCGCTGTCTACAGGTTATGAATTAACCAGTGCGTAAAGAGAACTAACTTATTCATCTTTAAATATTATTTATAGGATGAAATCATGAAACTGAAATCGATAGCCGTTGCAGTTGGGCTTTGTGTTGCGAGCTTGAGTGCTGGCTTAAGTGCGGCCTACGCCAGCGATAAGACCATTTATCTTACCTTTGATGATGGTCCAATTGATGCGACCTTAGGGCTGTTAGATGCGTTAAAGGATGCCAATATTAAGGCGACGTTCTTTATTAATGCGTTTCATATGTATGGCGAAGGGGATGAAAACGAGGCGTTAGCGGCTGTCGCCCTACAACGCTTGCTAGATGATGGTCATATTTTGGCAAACCACAGTTACGATCATATGCTGCATAACTGCACTGATGGCGTGCAATCTGGCGCGGCATATTGTAATCAAGTTGGACTCTGGCCTGTAAAATCCTATCAAGATGCGGCCACCGATTTCACCTATTTCGTGACGAACACGGCCAAAGTGGTTGAGCTTATTCCTAATGCCGCCAGTTATCCCAATAACAAGATGACTAAGTTGGCACGTTTGCCTTACACCAATGGTTGGCGAGTGACCAGTAAACTCAAAGGCGACGGCTTGTGTGCGACATCCGATACTGTGCCGCCTTGGGATCCTGCTTTTGCTTGTACCGCAGAAACCTCGACCAACAGTTCGCAAGTTGCGGTGCAAATTCAAAACATGCTCGCCGAGAGTGACTATAAAATATTTGGCTGGGATCTAGACTGGGGACCAGAGGATTGGGGGGTTGCCTTTCCCGCTGAATCTATGGCCGATGGGGTTGAGCTGGTGGCAAAAGTCAATCAAGTGATCAACACCTGCGCAGGAACGACGATGAATCCGCTTAACAGTCGTACGCAGAACTTAGATTGTAGTGATGGTTTACATAACGGGAAAGTGGTTATCTTGACCCACGACTTCCTGTTTGAGAATGCTCACCGCGGACAAGGTGCAACCATCAACTTGCCTAAAATTAAGCGTTTTGTTGAAGAAGCTCAACGTCAAGGGTATCGTTTTGATACGCTAGATAACTATGCCCCTGCTTGGCAGGATCAGCATAATTATCAACTACCTGAGTTTGTGTCCTATCAAGATAAAATCTATTCCCTAGTGCAAGCACATTTCTCCCAAAGCAATTGGCAACCGAACCAAACCCCAGCCTTGTGGAAAAACGAAAAGTAGTGATGTATTGGGCTGAGTATTTACTCGGCCCATCATATTTGTCGAGTAAAAGGCATGTTGCTGAACTTAGCCTGACAAAATTCAAAATAGCGGCATTTTTTACACTTTACCCACTTCGCTTTAACTCAGTATCTGTAATACTGCTCCGACATTGATTTGAAGTTTATCGGTGTTAGAAAAGTAGCGCATAACGAGCGCGATTGGGGAGAGAAGATGAGTACGTTTGTAAAATTAACCATAGCGGCAACCTTAGTGGTATTAGCCTTACTTGCTGCGGGTATTTACCGTTTCAACATGACCAATGATGATATTTATATGGTGATGGAAGATGGACAGGTGATGCAATACGATGAAGCCATGGCGCATGAAAAAACTCAGGCTCAGGCGAATGAGATCGAAACTGTGACACCTTTTGAGGTAAAGCCTGTGGCGAATGCATCGGAAGTGATGCTCAAACTCTTTAGCTTAAATACCGCCAATCCTGTTGAAATAACGCTGCCTGAGGGCGGCAAGTCCGTTGCATTGACTCATTTTATTAAGATCAAACAAACAGAGTTTGCTATGGGCGACTACCAAGATGGTGAGGTAAAAGGTCGAGCATTACTTGATTACTTACGCATTACACCGTTAAATTTCGATCCAGCTCTAGAGCCGGACACCCAAAGTGACGCACCGATTCAAGATGATCCTAAAATGCAAACTATGCCCTTTGTGGCGCCCTTTATTGTGACGACTCAAGGTTCAGGCGTATTTTGGTATCTTGGATTGTTTAATCTGGATTTTAAACACAATAGCTTGAAACACTTAGGCAGTGTCATGCTTGGCGATCGAATCGAAGTTGATAGTATTGAACCTGTTTATCCTTTTGAAGCCCCATTCAAAATTGCTGTGACTTATCGCGATAGAGCGTCTGACCAACCCATGTCTGAAAGCCCTGAAATAGTCAAAACCATAGAGATGGTAGTGAGTGAGACCAGCATACATAAGTAGCGTGTAAATGCCATTATGGATCTACGCAGGCTTATGCTAAGTTGTTTTTCGGTCAGTGGGTGATGTTTGCTTCAATAGCAAGCGTTAGCAGGTAATAGGTCAGCATAAGATTTCGACAAGGAGAGTGTCATGCAAGTTAGCAAAATCACTGGGAAATTTGATGTTAAGCTCACTCCTGATAGCCCCTATGCTACTGGTATTGGTGGTGTGACGTTAGGACGTATGGGCTTAGATAAAACCTTTTATGGTGAGCTTGAGGGTCGCAGCAAAGGGGAAATGCTCAGTGCTATGACGTCAGTCAAGGGCTCAGCTGGCTATGTGGCCATTGAACAAGTGGTTGGTAATTTGTGCGGTAAGCAGGGCAGTTTTGTATTACAACATTTTGGCATTATGACCGATGGACAAAATCGTCTGATCTTAGAAGTGATACCCCATTCTGGGGCGGGGGAGTTGCTGGGGTTAACTGGCACTATGACCATCAATATTGAGAATGGCCAACATTTTTATGCATTCCAGTTTGGCTTTGAAGCTTAGTTTGGCTTTGAAGCTTGAGTAACGCCTGTGTGTTAGCTCAGTTTTCTGTAACTCTTCTCCTTTATGATCATTCAAGTCATCTGAATGCTCCCTTCTTAATTTAAGCGAGTAAGTCTTTTGATTGAGTTTGGAAATGGACATAAAAAAACCAGCTGAGGCTGGTTTTTTGATTCTTTTTTCATAAAGCACTATCGAACCTTGAGTCTAGATCGGTGTGCTGTTACTTAAAATACGTTCAATTTAAAAAGTGCCGTTGCCGCGAGAGTTAAGACACTTTTTTAACAACTTTAATTTTATCAACGACCTTTTTCACATCGTCGGTATTTTCGGCAATTTTCAGTGCTAGTTGACGTTCGGCATCGCTGGCAACTTCACCTTTCAATGTGACTATGCCATTGGCAACATCCACATTAATTTGGGTGCCGGATACGTCAGTTGAAAACAGTAAACGCGTTTTGATGACTGTGGCAACTTTAGAGTCAGTTAAGGTGGCAACAACTTCACTGGTGCCTTCTTTTTCATTCATCACAGTGAGTTGGTTATCGACATCTTTCACCCCATCTAAGCTCTTGATGAGCTCTGTGGCGAGGGCTTTATCCACACTGCTTTCCACTTTACCTGTTAACGTCACTTTACCATCTTTGACATCTGTAATGATGTCGAAGGAATTGAGATTCGTGTTGAGCAGTAAAGTGGTTTCTGCTTTACCATCGATCCACGCATCCTTGGTTCCGCCTTTCCAATCTTGGGCGGCAGCCACATTTAAACTGATTGAACCGACAAGTAAAGCCACTAGTACTGATGCTGTTGTAGTTTTCATAATCATATCCTCCGTTGTTTTCTCGAAACTAGATAATGCGCCAATCGTGCCAATGTTTTTAAGGTAATGATTTTTAATGTTTAAATTGTTTTATCTGGCGTTTTTATACCTTGGCATTTTCCTTTAGGTCGGTCTTTTTTACCGACAAAATGTAATTTTTTCTGGCATGCTGAGCCATCATTCGAGCATAAAAAACCGCACTCATCAGTGCGGTATTATGTCTGTAGTAAAAGTGGAGGGGAGTCGGTTAAATATGGCTCACTTAGCGACAGAGAATTAATGGTGATTGAGCGATCCCGTACCGTCGTAACTCATTTGCAGCCAAGCGGCACCCTCTGCAAGTTGGTTTGCAAGTTGTGGCTGATGCGCTTGCCTTACTGCTTGTTTTATTTGGATTAGCACTTGCTGCTCTATGTCGACAAGGGCGGTCATAGCCTGCGAAATTTGGCACTGTTGCAGCAATTCTGTTGCTTGAGCATAAGTGACGTGCACGGTGTGACTTAGGCCATTAATTGGCTCATCAGCCAAACGTCTCAGCTGTTCAAACCGAGTTAACATTCGTTGGTGGATGTTAGCTTTGGCGGAAAAAACACGTTTAAGATTATAGTCTTCGACATACCTCCTCGCTTGGTTGTAAAATGTGAGTCCTTCTTGATTCAGCTTGATGATTTCATCGATCAACATGATATCGGCGCGGATATCAGTCTGATGTTGCACAACATTAGACTTCATTATGGGCCTCCTAATGCCAGTGTTCGACATAGATTGTTTAACTGCTTGGGTAAACTGATTTTGTTTCGTTCAGCTACCATGCATATTCTGTTCTCGTTTTTAATGATATTTTAACAGGCTGATTTTTAGACTGATATTCTCCGTTCATCGAGATATCATCTTAGAACATCGGCAACTATTACCGTTGCTGTTGTTAAAATTTCATGGCTGACATACAGTAGTTTTTCATACAGGGAGTAGATACGCATGGCTCGACTGACACTTTTTTATCACTTGCAGGATGTTAGCGCCGAGCAAGCAATCATCGAACTTGCTGGTGCTGCTGGCTTTAATAAGCTACGCAGTGTCGATGACTTGCCTTGGATAGAGCAGCTAGGGGCAAATCACGTCGATGTTGCCATTATTGAGTTATCCAGTCTTAGTCGTGAAGATTACCTTGTGCTGCTGGATAATGCGGCCATGTCAAATATTGAGTTTATTTTTCTCTCCGACGGTCAGCCAAACCCCAATCTTGATCAGTTAATGTCTCATTTTGCGGGTTACCACTTTCGCAAACCTTACGATATGCCGCTAATCAGCGAAATTTTTGCTGATTTTGCACAGTTTTTAGCATCATCGCCTAATCGACTGCATCCTTTTGCTAGCGAGCTAGACCAATACGGTTTGCTTGTTGGTTCATCAGCTCCTATGCACAAGCTATACCGCACAATTCGTCGCGTCTCTGCTACAGGCAGTAATGTGCTGATTATTGGGGAAAGTGGGGTCGGGAAAGAACTGGTTGCTAATACCATACATCTTGCCAGCCCTAGGGTGAACGAGCCTTTTATTGCGATTAACTGTGGTGCATTAAGCCCAGAATTGGTCGACAGTGAGCTGTTTGGCCATGTCAAAGGCGCATTTACGGGGGCGAATCGCGATCACAAAGGCGTATTTGAACAGGCTGAAGGCGGGACCTTGTTTCTCGATGAAGTCACCGAAATGCCGATTGATCATCAAGTGAAGTTACTCAGAGTGTTGGAAAATAGCGAGTATCGTCCTGTGGGTGGCGACAAAGTGCAACGTGCAAACGTACGTATTGTGGCAGCGACTAACCGTGATCCCATAGTGGCGATAGAGGCAGGGCTATTTCGAGAAGATTTGTACTTTCGTTTGGCTCAGTTTCCCATTCGCGTTCCGCCCTTACGGGAACGTGGCGAGGATATTATTGGGCTTGCGCAGCATTTTCTTGCCTATCGTAACGTGGCCGAAAAGCAGAATAAGAGCTTAGCTGAAGACTGTATTCAGATGATTGCTAAGTACCCTTGGTCTGGTAATGTGCGCGAATTAAAACATGCAATTGAGCGAGCCTATATTCTGGCCGATCAGGATATTTTACCCAGCCATTTACAGCTACCTCAGACAAATGAAGTGGGTTTATGTGGTGGTGAACAAGTTGTTATCCCCCAAGGCATGCGCTTAGATGATTTAGAGAGAATCGCTATTTATCAAGCACTAGAAACCACTCAGGGTAATAAAACGGATACCGCCGAACAACTGGGGATCAGCGTTAAAACCCTCTACAACAAGCTCAGCAAGTACGAGCAGCAAGTCGAGACCGGTGAAACGACTGCTGAATAAATATTAATTATCAAATTAATATTGAAACAGAGCTAAACTTTATACTCTTTTTTTTGTAAATAATAACTCCTATTCTACAGCCCTTAAACAGAAAAAGCGGAGATAGAATATGAAACAATTATTAACAACAGCATTATGGCTTTCTTTGACAGCCAGTAGTTTTGTAAACGCCACCCCAGTAGTAGGAAGTCTTGAAACAGTCGCTGAATTGCCAATACGACCTGGCAATGTCAGCGTCACTGCACAAGGTCGGATTTTTGCCACAGTACATCCATTTGATACACCATCAGGTTTGCAATTGATTGAAGTTAATAGTGAGACTAACGCTTATAAAGCTTGGCCTTCAATGGATTTGCAAAAAACATCGACAGCCAATACTGCTCAATTTGATACCTTATTAGGTATTGCTCAGGACAAGGCTGGACACCTCTGGACCGCAGATATGGGGTTAGAATTAGGCCAGACAAGGATTTGGGGATTCAATATTAAGGACGGCAGTCTATATAAACAAATCGTCCTACCACAAGCTCTCGCGCCTAAAGGCAGCTTTATGCAAGATCTGGTTGTCGACTCTCAAAAAGGCTGGATTTATTTAGCCGATATCGCCAACCCAGGCCTCTTAGCGGTGCGTATCGACGATGGTCATACAATACGTTTTTCAGGTCATAGCTCGCTGCAGGCCGAAACGGATGCAGTAATGAACATAGATAACAAAACAACATTGTTTAATGGCAAAGTTGCCAGTGTAGCGGTCAATCCAATCAGTTTATCTGCCGACGGAAGTACACTCTATTATGGTGCAATGAATGGTACTCACTGGTATCAGTTATCGACTGCGGCTTTACAAACAGGCAATAATGATAAAATTATCGCCACGGTAAAATTAGTCGGAGCCAAGCCAGTATCAGATGGCGCAGCAACGTCCAAACAAGGTAATCATTACTTTACCAATTTGAACCACAATGCCATTTCTATGCTAGATAACAAAGGCACGCTAACAACAGCGGTCAGTTCTCCACTACTGGATTTTCCAGATAGTGTGCAATTTGGTGAAACAGGCTGGTTATATATTTCAGTGAATCAATTACATAAAGCAAAAGCCTTTAATGGAAAAGCCGAAACCGCCAAACCGCCTTACCGCATCATGCGACTCTGGACCGGTGAGGATACTGCTGCGGGTCAATAACACCTTAGCTGCAACTGCAAAGTTGCAGCTTATATTTGCAGTATGAGTTATATCGCAACTGGTATTTACGTTGATGTGAGTCTTTGGTTTAACTCGAAAGCGTCTAGAAATGAGTTAGGTGTTGATTATGCAAATTATCAATGCCTCTTATTGTTACTGGCACAGGTCAATATTGAATGGTGAGATAATTTTTGGAACAAGGAACAAGTTCAGTGAAACTCAATCAACCTTCTAAAAATGCATTTTATATTCAAACTCTGAGTACTCAGTACCGACCTCTATTATGGCTGTTTGCTGCTGGGTTATTACTGCTTGGTTTACTCTGCGCCAGAGCAACCTATTTACAACCCGATCCGATACTACAGCTCGTTCTCGGCTGGGTAACACTGTTTCTATTGTTACCCGTGTTACCGACTGCGTTTGTTCAGCAACAGTGTTGGTTAGACGCTGAGCAACAGCAATTGTGGCTCGGTAAAGGTTTATTCAATGGGAGGTATATGGGATTGTGGCGGTGGCGTTCCTATGCCTTTTCGGATATTCACTCCGTGCAACTCTATCTGCTGCAAACAACCCATTGGCACCAGTTCGAGCGTAATCGCCAAGCAGAAGATATCGTTGAGCATTATCTCGCCTATCTACAATTGCAGCAGCCTAAGGGCGCGCAACTAAAATTGGCTAACAGCACTGATAGAAAGGAATTACAACAAGTTCTACAGCAATGTGCGCAGGCGATAGATTGTAAATTTCAGGATTTTAGTAACACCACTCAAAAATCACTTCCCAAAGGTAGTGAATTTAATTTCATGCGGGTACTGGTTCTGCTGGTTATATTTATTTTGTTGAATATTTTATATTTTTTGTTCGTCCTATAAATTCTCAGTCATCCAGCCTAAAAAGTTAGGCTGGATGTCCTCCACAACGATCACTCATCTTGCTCAGTGGTTTCCTGATAAGGAACAAACACTTTAAGAGATGCTGGCTGGACTTCTATAGTGAGATCCGCAGGCTCAAATACTTCACCATCAATCACATATTTACACTTAGGCTGGCTGCTGATAGTGACCTTTTTAGCATGGGCATGATGGACTTTACTTGCACTCGCTTGTTGATCTCGCACATTTTTATTACCTTCTTTCACCCATCCTGCAATCGCTAATTCAGCGAGGCTAAGCAACTGCTCTTTGGGTTCATCGCCAGCATCCAACCAAGTAATGTCGAGCAAACCGTCGGTCATGTTTGGTTCGCCATCGCCCTGCGCCAACACGCTGGTAAACGGTGCGGCATTGGCAACGATTAGGCTATGGGTCGTCAATGTTGTGGGTTTTGCATCATCTAAGCTGAGCTGGATGGTTAAAGTGATATCGGCATTCACTGCGCGCCATAAGCCATCGAGGTAGGCAAACTGGCCGAGAGCATTTTTACGCTCACGGTTTGCGGATTCAATCATTTGTTGCTCAAACCCTATGCCCACAAGCAACAACACTAACTCCTCATTACAACGCGCGGTATCAATGGCTTGGCAATGCCCTTGAATAATATTATCCAGCGCCTGAGAGATAGGAATAAGCTTACTGCCTAAACCAAAGAGGGCATGACTGAGGGCATTAGTTGTGCCAAGAGGAATGATGCCTAAGACGATATCCGTATCAACGATTTGAGAGGCAACTTCAGTCACAGTACCATCGCCACCACAGGCGATAATAATATCAGCGCCTGCATTACGGGCTTGCTCGGCGAAGACATTTGCGGTTTCGTCTGCTGTTGTGAGTTTTAAAGTCAGGTCAAAATAGGCTTTGAGTTCATCTTGGATTTGCTCGCGGTATTCTTGCCATTTCCCGCCACCAGAAACTGGGTTGGCGATAATCCACGCCACTTTGTGGATGTTAATTTTCCCTTGACTGAGCATGCGATCGAGCGCGCGTAATTGCCATTTGTTTAAGCCGGCGGTTTTGCGAATTTGCTTTATCTGCTGCAGTACTTCGGCGAAGTGCTGTTGTTTATCTTTACAAACCAAATAAGCGGCGAGTACCAGCACTGAGCGGCCACGACCCATAGCACAGTGGATGAGTACCTGTTTATTGGCGCGCACTTGGCGGTGCAGCCAGTTAACGGCTTGATTGAGTTGGGCGCTGGTCGGTACGCTATGGTCGAGGATGGGAATATTTAAATACTCGATATGATCTTCAAATTGCGACCAATCTAAGCCATCAAATTCAGCGGTGACATCCAGAATGGCAGTGATCTTATTGGCTTTAATCGTTTCCAGATCTGCGGAAAAGAGTCTACAGCCGAGATACAGATGTTCATCAATCCTTTGCATGGGCGGTACTGAATCGTATTTTCTGGCCCAGTGGTTATAGAGTCGACTGCCTAATAAAAAGGGAATAAAACCCCAACGAATATACCAAGGAATAGTACCATCTTGGCGTTTTCTAAAAATACTGGCGAGATTAAACCAATAGGCTGAACCGACTAAAAACAGTGACAGACTTGTCCATGCACAAATAAAAGTGAGCAGGGGAGAAGTGTCTGTTACTGCAAAATAGGCTAACAATACTGCACCTGCAGTGTACAAATATTTGATGTGGATCTTCGTTAGCATGCAAGTCCTCCAATGCCATTGTTCTTGGTTAAAATCGTTGCACTTGAATGGATAGATGTCGAGATGAGAGATGCAGAAATGAGCGAGTCTAAACCAAAAGGGTGGCAGTAGACGAGTCTATTGCCACCCTAAAGTCAGGTTTGTTTAGCACTTAGTATCTTTAGCTTTAACACCTTCTTTGACTTCTTCACAGGCATCTTCGATAGCGTTACCTGTATCAGTCATTACTTCATCGATTTTTTCGCCCGCGTCTTCGGCTTTGTTATCACTACAGGCCGTTAAACCTAGGGCGAGTAATAATGCGAATGCTGCACTTGTCATCAGGGTAAATGGTTTCATATCTATCTCCTTTTCTAAAAAAAATTATAGTCGCGGTGATTTACCCTTAAGGGCATTGATCAGCAGAGAAATCACTAATAACACAATAAATATGAAGAAAATGATTTTCGCTATTCCCGCCGCTGCGCCAGCAATCCCAGCAAATCCTAACAACCCGGCAATCACGGCAACAACTAGAAATAATAATGTCCAACCTAGCATAATAACCTCCTGCCCTTGTATTAATCCTTCTCATGACCGTTTGTGTCACTTGTAAGGTAACGGCTAATGGCTCTTACTTGATTGCGATCTTAATGCCAACTTTAAAAATTTTAAGTAGTTAATTGATTTTAAATATAATTTAAATCATTTTATTTAAAATGGTGTGAGTGAATTAAAAGAGGGGTAGGCAATTTTTACCTAAGCTTCGGTAAGAGTTTCAGCCTAATACGTTGAATCAAAGACTGTGAGCTGATGTCGTTCATAAGTAAAGACAAATAAAAGCCGACACTGTTAATTCGTGAATCAATTCATTAATTAATCAGTGTCGGCTTGTTCTCTATGGGCTTTTTAACGCCAAGCAATTACTGTGGTTAAAAACGCGTGGCACTTAATGATTGCAGTCATCAAAACCTTCCTGTTTTGATGGGCCACCAGCGAGTGTGCCAGATGCGAGCGAGTGCAGCGGTGCAAATCGGATGGCATCATTACTTGCCAATATGTTGAAATTAATAAGCAATCTATCTCAGTCAATCAAAATGCACTTTGATATGTTCGGGTAAGTTTTGCAGGCTTGCCGGATCAAGCTTACATCCGCTAGCAAACACGTCTCTTAAGCTTGGTAGTTTGGCCAGAGGCGTGAGATCGGTCACTTGAGTGTGGGATATACTAAGGTGGATTAGTCCAGTTAAATTTTCTAATGGCATTAGGTCTGAAACCGCGGTGTTGGCAATATCTAACATCTCTAACTTAGGCATGTTAGCCAACGGGGTTAAGTCTGAAACCGCAGTGTTGGCAATATCTAAAATCTCTAACTTAGGCATGTTAGCCAACGGGGTTAAGTCCGAGACCTGAGTTTTAGTTAGTGAGAGTACTGTTAGCTGAGTTAATTTTCTAAGCGGCATCAAGTCTGCAACATCAGTATTGCTGCAAATCAGAAAATCTATTTTAGTCAAGTTGGCTATGGGGGATAAATCGGTCACTTTAGTGCCCTTGAGCATTAGAAACTCTAGTTGTTGTAGTTCCACCAATGGCGTTAGCTCGGGCACTTGGGTGTTGTGCATATTAAGAGATATTAGTTTTGTTAGCCCTGCGAGCGGCGTTAAATCCGCCACGGCAGTGTTTGAGAAATACAGACTTTTAAGTTCGGTAAGCAGGGTTAACGGTGCTAGATCTAATACTTGTGTGTCACTGAATTCAAGCCTCTCTAGCTGATTGAAATCTTTCAATAACTGCAAGTTGTTCACTTGGGTATGGCTTAAATTCAATCTGTTTAAGTTGGACCACAGCTTGAGCGGACGTAGATCGGCCGATTGTACGCCACTTAAATTAAGACTCGCTGCATTCTCTTGGCCATAATCTTTGAAAGCCGCCGAGATCGCCCTGCGGCTCACACTGTCTTCGTTATCATAATCGCGGCAAAGCTCGGGCCACAGGCTATAGATTGATGCTGAACCATCAAACTGTCCTTTGGCGAAATTATGTATCCATAATTTAGTAACTTGCCCTTGGCGGTAGTTGGGGGAGAGCTTAACCGCAGGGTTGAGGATAATTTTGCTAAGCAGATGCAGCGCATGATCCACTTTGCCTCTAAATTTGTCATTTTTGTTGGATAATTCATCTGCAAGCTGCTCAACAGTACCAAACAGCTTGCTGATAAATTGGCTGTGTTGCTGACGGCTATTGCCGTTTTGGGAATAGTCTTCAAATACCAGCTGCCAGCACTCAAACCAGCTTTGGCTATTACAACTTAAGGTCAGGGAGTCGACCAATTTCTGATTACCACTCAACTGTGACCATTGCCCACTAATAAAGTGGGCGGCAAAATATTCTTGAAAAGACAAGTGACTGAAAGCAAATACTGTCTCGTGCCCTTGCTCGGCATCCTGCCCCCTGTCGATCAAAAAACCGGTGCGGCGTTTGATATAATCGATCAAATTTTTGGCAGTTTTCTGGCATTTGTCTTTATCTTCATAGACTTCTTCTAGCTCTTTAGCGAAGAATCTTGTCAGTTCACTTTCTGTAAGGCTGGTGACGCGGCTAACCTCATTATCAAAATAGAGGTTTTCAATTTGAACAGTGTTGTTACCAGTTTTATCTAATAATCCACTCAGCTTGCCTAACTGCATCGCATAGGCCAGTTTCGCTAGCCAGTTGCGTATGTCGGTATAGTCAAAATCTTCGCTGTCGATAAAGTTATTTTTTATGCCTCTGGCCCTGTCCATGCTAACCAAATAGGTCTCGATGATTTTCTGGTAGAGTTCTGCCCGACCATTGGGCAGGCGACCACGGCGTTGTTGAATAAAGCAGATCATATTCAGCAGTACAGGAGTGCGCGATAAGTTATTGAGAGCATCGTTACCGTCAAAAGCGGCCTGTAGATCGTCAATAAACTGCGCTTGTGCATCGCTAGTGTTTACATAAATGTGGCACCATTTCTGGCTGAACTGCAGTCGCTGCTCATTATTGAGGGGCTGGATATAATAGAGCAGAAAGTCATGTAGTTGGGATGCATCAGTCTTACGCTTAAGTCTGTTTGGATTGGCTAGCTTAACGTTAAGCCCATCTTTAGCCTGAATATCAAATTCATCCGCCTCATGTAATTCGTGTAAATCTAGTGGCTGATTTTTATCAATATTGGCAAAGGGCCAAAGCAAGGATGCATCGAAACCAACAACCCGCGCGGTCATAATGCATCGGCATGATGGATATTGGCTAAACAGAGTTGCTAGAGTTTGCCCCAGATTCAGCATTTCCTGCTTACCGATTTCATCCAATCCGTCGACCAACAGTAAGACCTGACCATTGGCCATGGTCTCAGTGAGCTTATCTAGATCCAACAGTTCACCAAGGGATCCTAAATAGCCCCTTATATTGGTGAGAAATTGCTCCGTATTATTGGGCACAGTGAGAAAGGTACGAAAATCCCTCACCCTTAAAAGGATTGGCAGTAAGGGCCCCATGGCCTGTTGGACATAGTTACTTCTATGGTGGGCTAGGCTTATTGCCAGCCAATGCAGAAAAGTCGTTTTGCCAATACCTGGATCACCTAATATAAATTGCCGTGGTTTTGCAGCTAACAGCTTGGCTAGGCTGATATTGTCCTTGGCCTGCAGCGTTTGCTGCGCAGTATCGAAGTTCTCGGCGCTGGTGGCACTTGTGCCAAAGCTTGGCAGCACGAAGAGATCGTCGATAAAGGCACTGTCTTGGTCTATATCTGCATCATCATCCAAGAGTGCTAGGCCTTGATTACTCAGGCAACCATAATGGTCTGCTAACTGGCGGCAATAACGGTCAAATCCTTCACGGTAAAGGTCAATAAATTTGCTTTTATCCGAGGGCTCAAATTCGGGGAAATACTTCATACTATTCGACCTCTGGGACTGCGACTGCGGGAGTGGATGTATTATAGGATTGGATAAGATTATGCAGGTAATCTCCCCAAGCAGGTAAGTTAGCATTTGCCTCTATTTCTGTTAGCAAACTGGCGAAGCGAAATTCAGTGATTTTATTGGGATGTATAAATGCGCCGCGCGCCTCGGTATTCGAACTTGTGAGATGTTTAAAGGCGGGTATTGTAGACTTGCCATTTTTAGTAAATTCAGCTACATCATTAATTGACTTAGCGCTGACGCTGAGCATCTCGTATACCTCCCTGTAGCTTACATAAGTGCTAGCAAGGAAAAGCAGGGATTGAGCATGACGCTGGCTTTGTTCTTCATTCATGGTTTTGCTGATAAAGGCTGCCAAACGATTACAGATCATTTTCAGGCGCCGCGGATTGGCAG
Source organism: Shewanella sp. SM101 (assembly GCF_025654465.1). Classification (NCBI taxonomy): domain Bacteria; kingdom Pseudomonadati; phylum Pseudomonadota; class Gammaproteobacteria; order Alteromonadales; family Shewanellaceae; genus Shewanella; species Shewanella sp. SM101. Next base: position 444 of record NZ_JAKKRH010000028.1, on the reverse strand, counting down.
GCAGGTAGTTTTGTCGTTCGAGTTCAAGTTTTATTGCCGCAATAATGTCGCTGTATTTGTCGTGTTCATGTGTAAATATTTTGTTTAAATTGTTCGCTATAAAGTCGGCAATTTGCTTCTGGTTAGCAATGGGCAACCTGTGGGCGTCTTGGCACAGTTTCTCTAGATATTCTGTTGCATCGTGATTCGATACATCTATACCCAATCAACCTGAAGATGCGTGGGTAAAGAGCTGAAAATTATCATTGATCCGCGACGCTAAACTTTCACCAATATCGGGTAATGTTTCTTTGAAAAATTTATCCAGTGCGGACCTGAAATCTCGCTTATTTTTGAAGTACACGCTGTTCCTCGCGTGCTCATTCATGACCTTCCACAGTCTTTCTATCGGATTGAGGTTCGGGCTGTAAGGCGGTAAATAATGCAACTCAATATTGTGCGAAA